>JBBQZF010000202.1:0-5154 GCA_038208015.1 Gemmatimonadales bacterium | reverse complement strand
CGTGCCAGGATGCGTGTAAACGAGGCTTCCGTCGCGCAGGTACGGCTTCATCGGCGCGGCGAGAACACCGACAAGATCGAGGCGTTTCTGCGAGAGAACGATGAACGATACGACTATTCCGACGATAATCGCGCCGGCGATCCAGAAAAGCCTGTGGCGCAGCTCCTCGAGATGATCGAGGAACGGCATCTCAGTGTCAGGGACTACACGCGCCTTCGGCACCCGCTCAGTTCATCACCCGCAGCCGCTCTCTTGCCAGCTCCGCTTCATCCGATGATGGATACCCGGATATCAACTCGTTGAAGAACCTGCGGGCTACCGTCCTCCGACCGCCCGTCTGGGCCATCACTCCCCGCTTGTAGACCGCAGTCGGCGCCCGTGTAGATCTCGGGAAGCGCGTCACAACAATAGAGTATGCGGAGTCAGCCGCTGCGGTCGCCCCCTCAGCGGCATGCGCCTCGGCAATGTAGAAGTGCGCCTCGACCACCAGGTCCGAATCCGGGTAACGGGCCAGGAAATCAGCGAACACCGCCCGGGCGGAGCTGTTGGCCCCGCGCTGCAGCTGATCCCGGCCAAGCTGGATGAGCTCGCTCGGGCCTGGCTCCGCTGCCGCCGGTCGAGACGAGCCAGTGGTATCTCCCCTCGACGCCCCGGGATTCGCGGCAGCCGCGGCAGCGCGCCGGTCCATCTGCTCGCGCAACTCCCGCATCCGCCGCTCGCTCTGCCCGGTCACCTCGAGCATCTGATTCACTTCCTGCCGCATCGACCTGGTCTCCGCCTGCGTTTCAGCACGGAGCCTGGTGAGACGGAGATTCAGCGCGGCGACAGAATCGTTCAACGCCCGGAGCGTGCCAAGTATCTGCACGAGCTGTGTAGCCCGAACCGAATCCGACGCTGCGGCCTCGGACCGGGTGACGTTCACTGCCTCATTCACCTCGTCCAGCTGAGAGAGGGATGCAAAACATCCCGTCGACGCCAGGACGACGATGGCAAGACCGGCTACGCGCACAAGATGCAACCCTGCTCTCCCGCTCATCCGCCGGATGTTATCTCGAACTCAGCCCTTCGATTAAGCGCCCAGGCCTCTTCGGTGCTGCCGGCTACGGCCGGCTGCTCCTCACCCAGAGTAAGGATCTCGACGCGGTCGTCGCTTATCCCAAGCGCCGCAAGATATCGTTTCGCCTCAGCCGCACGGCGAAGGCCGAGGGCGAGATTGTACTCGTCGGAGCCGCGCTCGTCTGTGTGACCTGTTATCCGGACACGAAGGTTCGGATGGCGCAGCATGACAGTCGCCTTCGATTCGAGCGCCGACCGGGACTCGTCAGCAAGCGAAGACTGGTCGAGGTCGAAGTAGATGATGTTGGCTACCGTGTTGCGCTCGCTGGAGTTGAGCGGCGCGGTGGAAACCGGGCCAGCGGCAGCGGCTGCTGCTGCTGCTGCGGCAGCTGCGTTACGAGCTGCTTCCTCACGGGCCATCGAATCGAGGCGCGCCTGTTCGCGCAGGAGACTGTCCGTGTTGACGCGAGCCGGCGCCTGCCTCGAGGAAGACCGGCGGGAGCATCCCGCTGCCACGACTGAGAGAGCGACTGCGAGTGCGACTACCCGGGGGATTGAGAGCATTTTCCTGGCGTTGATGTGAGTGTCGATCCTACTGGGTCACGTTGCTGCTTATCATCGGGGACCACGCCGACAGCCTCGCTCCTGCATTGCGAGTGAGCTGTCGGAACCTGCCGGATTCGGTGTCGAGAATCCAGATCTGCTTCGATCCTCCTCTCGTCGAGGAAATAGCGATGTGTCTCCCGTCGGGTGCCCACGACGGTCCTTCGTTTTCTCCGACGCTTGTAAGCTGCCTCATCTGCCTGTCCCGCACAGTGATCATCCACACCTGAAAGTCGCCCATTTGCTGCTCGAACGCGACTGCCCTTCCATCAGGTGACCAATCCGGGGCCGCTCGATAGCTCCTCACGCCAGGCGTAAACGGCGTAAGGAGCTGCAGGTTCGTGCCGTCCGCATCCATTGTATAAATCTGCGGAAAGCGGGAGCGCGACGAGAAGAACGCGATCTGGCGCCCGTCGGGGCTGAAAGACGGCGACCCGTTGTCGCTGCCGCGCCCGAACGTCAGCCGCTGGACGTTCGACGGATTCTCAAGACTCGCCATCATCAGCTCGGTCCCGGACTCGGATCCGCTCGCGTACACTATGCTGCGGCCATCCTGCGAATAAGCGGGCGTTATGTTCAGGCCCCGGCCGCTGATCGTCCGGGTGCGGCCGCTCGCAAGCTCGAATTCCTCGAGCTGGGTTCCTGCCCCGCCTTCGAGAAATTTCGAGTAGACGATCCTGTCGCCACGAGGGTGCCACGCCGGAGAGAGCGAGAGGCCGCGTTGCGTCACGGGACGGTCGTTTGCGCCATCCGAATCGACGAGGCGTATGAGACCGTTGTGAACGTACGCGATTCGCGTCGCGGCGATTCCCTGGCGCCCGGTTATCCAGCGCTCAACCTCGTCGCTTATCCTGTGAATGTTGAGTCGCTGCGCATCGAGCGCGGACATTCTGACAACCGAGTCCTGCCGCGTGACCCGCTGCGCGTTTCGCGTGACCGAGAGCGCGACCGAATCGCGGCGATCCTCGTCCCACCGCGCCACGTTGCTCTCCAGATAAGCTGTCGCTGCCGAGTCGCGGCGGATCGAATCCCTCACTATGAACCGGCGATCCCTGTTGTCGGTCGCCAGCGGTGGCCGGCGCATCAGCTCGGCACGGCGCCTGAACGAGGCGTGGACAGAGTCCCGGAGCGCGCGCTCCCTTGCCGTAGTCGCGGAGGTCACTGAATCGACGATTCTAGCGTCACGGTTCTGGGGCACCCCCGGCATCAGGAACTCGCGCGATTGTAGCACGCGTCCCACGCTGACGTCGTGGAGCGACACCATGTATCCACCCGCTGTCCGTCTCGCCTGAACAATCGCCGCGACGCCGAGATTCGCAAAAAGCGAATAGTTGTAGTTCTGCCCGGCCGCCGGGGTGAGACCCATCAGCGTCATCCCGTCGAGAACCAGCGGTGTGACGCGATTGCTGTAGTCGAGGTCGCGCTGGATGATGGTGCGTACAGAGTCTCCCGGCGTCGAGTCGATCGGCATTACGACGATCTTCGGCGTCGTTCCGCGCGGGTAGTTGATTCCAAGCCTTACACCAGGATTCGCGGGGTCCTGGGCACGGGCGACTGAGGCGGAGCCGGCTGCCACGAGGAGTACTATTGCCGCGGCTGTGATCTGGCGAGATATCATCTGATGATACGTGGGTCGAAGCTGAAGACTACGGGTAACGCGTCATCGCGAAATCCTTCAGGAAGCGCCCCGAACTGCCTGGCAGCGGCTTCCACGGCTCCCTGCGCTTCCAGGTCGAACGCGTAATTCCCGGAGCGCGTGATGAAACCGATTCCGATGACCGACCCATCGCGGCGAATTACGAATCTAACCTCCGCGCGCAGACCTGAGCCGGTATCGTTTGGATTGAAGCGAAGAGCGATCTGGCGAACGATGTTGTTTAGATACCCAGGGAAGGGGAAATCGATTCCTTCAGTTTGTACGGTTGCCACGTCGGTTCCGGGCCCTCCTATGGGTCCGCCCCCGGCACGGGGAGCAGCCTTCGCGGCTTGGCGGGCAGGAGTCTCAGTCGGCGTGGCCCGGCGGGCCTGGGTTTGCGGAGCGGCCTTCGTGAGGGGAACAGCCGACTGTGTCGCCGGCAGCGGTGGAGGCGGCGGTGGTGCGGCGGCAGGCGGAACAACAGGCGGCGTGATTGCGGGCTCTGGCTGAACCACCCCGATCGCGCGCGGTCCCGCCGGGGCAGCGACAATGTTCACCTTGTAGACCGGCGGAAGCACGATGTCCTCTCCCTTCCGCGTGCCGATCATAACGAGAACGACAAGCGTGAGATGCAGCCCCAGCGACACCCCCATCGGTCCTTTCAGGTGCGCGTTCTCGCTGCGCCGCACTTCTACCTCTCCTCCTCCGGCTCGGCCACAAGGCCGACATCGGCGGTCCCGCTGGCCCGCATCACCGCGAGCACTCTTACAACCGAGCCATACGGAACTCCGGCATCCGCCCTGAGATAAACACCCTCCTGGCCCCTGTTGGCGGCGAGCGCGCTGAATGTCGTTCGGAATTCGTTGAAGGTCAGCACGGTTTCGTCGACGTGGATCGCTCCCGACTTGTCGATCGACACCACGAGGCCGCTCTTCGGATCAAGCGGCCGCGCCTCGGCCCGGGGCAGCGATATGTCGACGCCGCCCTGCATCATCGGTGCGGTGATCATGAAGATCACCATCAGGAGCATCATCACGTCGATGAGCGGAACGACGTTGATGTCCGCGTTGAACTCCATCCGCTGCCGGCGTTTTCTCACCTAGATGCGTCCCTCGCGAACCATGATCGCGATGAGCTCCGAGCCGAACCCGTCGAGCTCGCCGTCGAAGCGATTCAGCCTGTGGGCGAAGATGTTGTACCCGAACACCGCAGGAATTGCCACGCAGAGCGCGACGGCCGTCGCCACTAGCGCTTCGGCAACGCCGGGAGCAACAGCCGCGAGATTGCCTGAGCCCTTCGTCGCTATCCCGATGAACGCCTCGATGATTCCGAGCACGGTGCCGAGAAGTCCGATCAGCGGGCTTGCGGAGCCAATGGTTGCAAGGGTCGCAACGAAGCGGCCGAGGACATCGCGTACAGCGCCGTTCTCGGAGTCGAGTACCTGCCGGAGGGCCTCGACCTGCGAGGCGCTGAGCCGCGCCCGCCGGTCACCCGTCGCGGCGAGAGCCGGTGTCGTTTCATTGATGAAGCGAAGAGCGCGCGTGAGAACACGCTTCTGCGGGCTGTCGGGCGCGTGACGCGCGATTTCCGCCGCCTCGTCGAGCGAGTGGGCACGCTCGAACTGGACCATGAACGCGCGCCCATGAATCTCAGCCCGCCTGAACTCGCGCCACTTCGCCACCATGATCATCCAGCTTATCAGCGAGAGGGTGACGAGAATGAGGAGCACGACCTTCGTCGGCGTACTCGAGTACGTCACGAGCTCCCACGGCGTGGATGGAAGCGCGGTACCTATCTGGAGCATCAATTGATGAATCATTCGCGATGTGCCGCCCCGCTCAGCTCCGCCCAGGCGAAGG
>JBBQZF010000201.1:0-5173 GCA_038208015.1 Gemmatimonadales bacterium | reverse complement strand
GATAGAATGGCCGCAAAGTCTCTTGCCTTGGCGCGCCTTCCTGGCCCCGACGATCGTTTGTTTCAGGGATTGATCATATTTATTTGACCAATAGAAATTGCGCAGCCTATCCCAGCACGCGCGACTCCCTGCAACGCTACGCGCCTAACCGGAGGATGTGCACCGGCACAATCGTCGCCAAGTCCTCGGCTGGTGCCCATAGGCTCTTGGGTGCCCCCGCTCAGAGGGATAAACGACTAAGGGAGCCCATTTCTGGACTCCCTTGGACGCTGCTGGACTGTCAGTTAGTGGAGGCGCGGGGATTCGAACCCCGGTCCGAGACTAGATTCACTACAGCTTCTACGTGCGTATCCCACCGATTGAGGTCTCCATACGCTGGCCAGTGGGCGGCCCACGGATGAACAAGCCTTCTAAAGTTTCGCGGACCACCCGAAGGCGTGACAGCCCGCTATCCCGAATTTGCGATACTCTTGAAGCCGCCTCAGGAGGGCTTCCTCAAGAGCAGGTGCAGCAACTCCTAAGAGTTACGCAGCCAGTGCCAGGTTATCGTTGGCAGTTGAAAATTTTCCCGAAGGTTTTACCAGGATCCGAGGACCTGGGCACGCGGCCACAGCTTCACCAACCCCGTCGAAGCCAGTCGCCCCCATATCTCTAAAGCTAGCCAATACAGCGCCTGAAGTCAACGGAAACCGCTGATAACCTGCTTCATATGGCATTGGCTAACATGTTGTCTGTCAAGCCGTTCAGTCACGTGATCAGGCCGCGACTCCCGCCACCTCGTCCTGGTGACCCGCGAGATACTCGGCGAAAATGCCCTCGACCTCGCCGAGAGACTCAACCGCATACAGCCTGCGCTTCATCTCGGCCGCATCGGGCAACCCCTTCACATACCAGCCGAGGTGCTTGCGGAACTCCAGGGCGGCACCGCGGAGATCTGCCTCGTACTCGAGCACCAGCCGGGCATGCTCCAGCGCGACCGCGAAGCGGCCCTCCACAGAAGGTGCCGGCCGCATCGGGCGCCCCTCCATCAGGTCCCGCGTCTGATTGAACACCCACGGCTGACCGAAAGCGCCCCGCGCAATCATCACCGCCGCGCAGCCAGTCTCGCGATACATCCGGAAGGCATCCTCGGCGTTCTTGATGTCGCCGTTGCCGATCACGGGGATCTCGAGCGCGTCCACGAGAGCCGCAATCTCCTCCCAGCGCGCTGACCCGCTGTACATCTGGGTCCGGGTCCTGGGGTGAAGCGCGATCGCGCGGGCTCCAGCATCCTGGCAGCGGAGACCGATCTGGACAGGGTTCCGCATCTCTTCGTTCCACCCGCTCCGGATCTTCACCGTGACCGGAAGATGAGTGCTCGCGGACACCGACCTTATCACCTCCTGCACCAGACCGAGATCGCGCAGGCACCCCGAGCCGCCGTTCCGCCGCACCACCTTCTTCACCGGGCAGCCGAAGTTTATGTCGATGAACTCGGGCTGAAAAATGTCGGTAACGAGCGCAGCGGCATCACCCATCGGACCCGCCTCGCCACCAAATATCTGCACTCCGATCGGGCGCTCGGCCGGGCCGAACCTCAGCTTATCGATCGTTGCAGGGTTCTCACGCCTGATCCCTTCTGCCGATAAAAATTCGGTTACGACGACGTCAGCGCCGAACCGCCGGCATATCTGGCGAAACGGTGACTCCGACACTCCCGCCATCGGCGCGAGGTAGAGCGGCACATCGTGATCGTGAGCGAATGGAAACGGCATGAATTGCAAGCTAAGGGAGCTTACAAGTGCTTGCAACATCGTGGGTTGCCGCTGGATAGAGGCAACGGTAACTTGCGTGGATTGCGCCCGGGGCCGGGCGGTCACAGTCGAGGGTTATTGATGGAACTGCGCGAGTTTTTCTCGGAAGACGCAATCAAGCTTGAACTCGAGGGCGATACCAAGGACGACGTCCTCAAGGAGCTGATCGGGCTGCTGGGCCTCGACGAAAAGTCCGAAGGCATGCTCTTCAAGATGCTCAAGCGCAGGGAAAACCTCGGCTCGACAGGCATCGGTCGCGGAATCGCGATTCCCCACTGCCGGTCACTGGTAGTCAGCAAGCTCCGCGTGGCATTCGGGCGCAAGCCGCAAGGCCTCGACTTCAAGGCGATCGACGAGAAGCCGGTAAACTTCGTCTTTCTCATCGTCGCGCCGCCGCTCGAAGTGTCGAACCAGTATCTCCCGGTCCTCGGCAAAATCGCCCAGTTCTCGAAGGAGCCGGACGTCCCTGAGCGTCTCTTCAGCCTGACCGAGCCGGCTCAGTTCATGGCTCTGCTCGAAGAAAAAGCCGTATAAGAGGGCGCAGAGTCTTACTGCGGAGGACGCAGAGGTGGTGCACACTGAGGCGCAGAGCGGGAAACCCGCCTCGGTGAACACGGGCCCTTGCGTATTTGTTTCGTTATCCCGCTTTCTGCGCCTCTGTGTGCCCTACCTCTGCGTCCTCCGCAGTAAAACTCTGCGCCCTCTTCATTCCCATTCGATAGTAGACGGCGGCTTCGACGAGATATCGTAGACCACCCGGTTGACCCCGCCCACCTCATTTATGATCCGGTTCGATATCCTCGCGAGTATATCGTGCGGAAACGGAAACCAGTCGGCAGTCATTCCATCGGTGGAGGTAACTGCCCGCAGACCCAGCACGTTCTCATACGTGCGCTCGTCCCCCATCACGCCTACGCTCCGGACCGGCAGCAGCACCGCAAACGCCTGCCAGATCGAGTCGTAAAGCTCGGCTGCGCGAATCTCCTCGAGATAGATCGCGTCGGCCTGGCGCAGGACGTCGAGCTTTTCCCGCGACACATCGCTCAATATGCGGATTGCCAGGCCAGGCCCGGGGAACGGGTGCCGTCCGACCATCTCCTCCGACAATCCGAGCTCACGACCGACGCGTCGCACCTCGTCCTTGAACAGCTCCCGCAACGGCTCGATGAGCCTGAATTTCATGTCCGGCTTCAACCCGCCGACATTGTGATGAGTCTTTATCGTAACCGACGGCCCGCCGCTCGGCGACGATGACTCGATGACATCGGGATAGAGAGTACCCTGGACCAGAAACTTCGCGTCACTCCCGGCCGCCGCGGCAGCGTCCTCGAACACATCGATGAACGTGTGGCCGATGGCCTTCCGCTTCTGCTCGGGATCCTCGATCCCCTCCAGCGCTGCAAGAAACCGGTCTGACGCGTCGACGGTGACAAGCTTCATTCCCATGTGCTGCCTGAACGTGCGCTCCACCTGGTCGCGCTCGTGCATCCGCAGAAGCCCTGTGTCGACGAAAATGCAGGTGAGCTGGTCGCCGATCGCGCGGTGCACGAGAGCGGCGGCGACGGCCGAGTCTACGCCGCCCGACAACCCGCAGATGACGTGCGCGTCACCGACCTCACTCGAGATCCGGTCGACTTCCGTCTGGATGAACGCGCCTGTCGTCCAGTCAGGCTCGGCCCGGCAGACATCGAACAGGAAGTTCGAGATGATCTCGCCGCCCCGTGATGTGTGCGTCACTTCGGGATGGAACTGCACTCCGAAGATTGAGCGCGTCTCGTGCCGGAACGCGGTGACCGGGTTCCCCCGGCTCGCCGCAATCGTCACGTATCCCGGAGGCGGCGCCTCGATGTGATCGCCATGGCTCATCCACGCCGCGAACTGCTCACCCTCGTCGAAGCCGCCGAAGAGCCCTGATCCCTCGGAAACCGTGACATCGGCGCGGCCATATTCACGCTTGCCCCCGCGCTTTACCTCAGCACCCTCGAGCATTGCGATCAGCTGCATGCCGTAGCAGATGCCGAGGACCGGGGCGATGTCGAAGACGAGCGGGTCGACAGTTGGCGCGCCCTCCCCGTAAACCGAGTTCGGACCGCCGCTCAGGATGATCCCGGTCGGGTTCCAGTCGCGTATCCACTCGACGTCGCGGGTCGGCGGATGGATCTCCGAATAAACCCGCGCTTCCCTTACCCGCCGCGCTATGAGCTGGGTGAACTGCGATCCGTAATCGAGTATCAGGATACGGCTCATAACGTGAGTATCTCGACCTCGCTGGTCTCGAGATTGAGGATAGCTCCGGTGCAGACACCGGTCAGCCAGCCGCACGCCTCACCGGGGTTGACGATCAGCGTCTCGCCGCGGCTAATCGTTTCCTGCTTGTGGGTGAAACCGTGCACGACAAACCGGTGCGAGCTGATCGACCTTCGATTCACTTCGCCGAGATCGTGGACGAGAAGGATTCTCTGCCCCGCGACTTCGAAGCTGTGCGGTGATTCGTAGAGCTCCATTCCAACACCCTTCGCGGCTGTAGCGTTCAATCCCTCAGGGTCACCGTCATTCCGCCCGAAGATTCCGAGCAGGGCGATGTTCATGTCGTTGAACGGGTCGAGAGCAAATGGAGCGCAGTAGTCGCCGGCGTGCATGACGAGAGACACTCCCTTCGACATCATCAGCTGCAACATCTCCGCAATCGCCGGAAGGCGGTCGTGGGTGTCGGCAAGCAATCCGACCTTCATCAAGCTGTCCTCCACTCTGGCTCGAGTCGTTCCCGGCGCACCAGATCGTTGTATTGCTCCCGCTCCGTCACCACGCCGAAGCGACCGTTGTCAACCAGCACCTCGGCCAGGCGGGCGCGCGAGTTGTAGTTCGATGACATCACGAATCCGTATGCCCCGGCCGAGAGAACGACCATGAGCTCGCCCGGCTGCGCGTCATCGACGTCCCGATGAAGACCCATGAAGTCACCGCTCTCGCAGACGGGGCCGACGATGTCGGCAGTTGTCTTCTCGCCGGACGGCTTCACCGCCTCGATCCGGTGATACGCGTTGTAGTGAGACGGGCGTATGAGATCGTTCATTCCAGCGTCGACGATTATGAAATTCTTGCCACCACTGCGTTTCCGGTAGAGAACACGAGTGATCAGCGCCCCTGCGTTTCCCACCAGAAACCTCCCCGGCTCGACAATCACCGTCAGCCCCGTGGGTCCGACAAGCCGCGTCACAACCGAAGCGAACGCATCGAGATCAATGGGATGCTCGGCATCGTATGAAACAGCCAGGCCGCCTCCGATGTCGAGGTAGTGGAGATCCTGCGCCCCAGCCGCTTCTATCTCCTTCTTCAGCTGGAGGAGGCGGCCAAGTCCTATCTCGTATGGCTCGAACTCG
>JBBQZF010000200.1:0-5186 GCA_038208015.1 Gemmatimonadales bacterium | reverse complement strand
AGAACGTCGTGCTCTTGTCGATCCTGCCGGAAAACGTGCCAGACGTTCCCGAAGAGGAGCGCATGAGCGTAACCGATCTCGGAGTCGGGTTCTGGCGGGTCACGGCGCGATTCGGATTCATGGAAAGCGCCAACGTACCGAAGGTGCTTGCACGCGCGCGCGACATGGGGGTTCCCGCTGACAAGCGCGACACCACTTACTTCCTCGGAAGGGAGCGCCTCCTGCCGACCGGAAAGGCGAAGATGCAGAGGTGGCGGAAGAAACTTTACATCTTCCTCTCGCGAAACTCGCGGACGGCGACGGAATATTTCTCGATCCCCCCGAACCGCGTGATCGAGCTGGGCGCCCAGCTGGAGATGTAGCAGGGGCAGAACAGAAACCGCACCTGCCTGCACACGCCCATCCGGGATTTCAGGACGGACTCCAGCAAATCAACTGGGCATAACCGATCCGCCTCCGGGAGATTCACGTCGTTCCTCAACCGGACCGCAAGATCAGCACATATCCGGAGACGCATCCTGTCGGGAAGCGTCTCAGACAATTGACCCTCGTCGCGCTCGGTGTCGTTTATGGAGACATCGGGACCAGCCCGCTCTACGCGATGCGCGAGGCATTCCATGGAAAGTACGGCATGGCTCCGACACCGGACAACGTCTACGGCATCCTGTCGCTGATAGTCTGGTCCCTCATTCTCGTAGTCAGCGTCAAATATCTCATCTTCATCCTCCGCGCCGATAACCGCGGCGAAGGTGGAGTACTCGCCCTCCTCGCATTGATCCTTCAGCAGAACCGGAGAGAAGGTGACAAGCGCAGGCGACAGACTCTCATCGTAATTGGTCTGTTTGGATCCGCCCTGCTGTACGGCGACGGCGTGATCACCCCAGCCATCTCGGTGCTCGGCGCGATGGAAGGCCTCGAGGTCATAACCCCGAAGCTCAAATTTGCGGTCATGCCGCTGACGCTCATTGTCCTGATCTCACTTTTCCTCGTTCAGAAGAAAGGAACCACAAAAGTGGGAAAAGTCTTCGGCCCCGTGATGGCCTTGTGGTTCCTGACTATAGCAATCCTCGGCACGATGGAGATAGCCGCAGCGCCGCAAATTCTCGCGGCCGTCAATCCCTGGTACGCAATCACCTTCTTCGCGCACCACGGCTACGCCGGTTTCGTGATTCTTGGCGCAATCGTACTGGTTGTCACCGGAGGTGAGGCGCTGTATGCGGACATGGGACATTTCGGCGCACGCCCGATCCGCGTTGCATGGTTCGCAATCGTGCTGCCCGCGCTGTTGCTCAACTACTTCGGCCAGGGCGCGCTGATACTGAGCGATCCAGCGGGCGCGGAAAATCCGTTCTTCATGCTGGCTCCGCGCGCATTGCTGTACCCGCTGGTTTTCCTGGCCGCCCTCGCCGCTATCACCGCATCGCAGGCACTGATATCAGGTGCATTCTCGCTGACGCAGCAGGCGGTGCAGCTCGGATATTCGCCAAGGATGAACATCATCCATACATCCAAGACCGAGACCGGGCAGATCTACATCCCTGAAGTGAATCGCGCCCTCATGATAGGCACCGTGTTGCTCGTGCTTGGCTTCGGATCCGTCAATGCACTCGGCGCGGCTTATGGGATCGCGATCACCATCACGATGACGATCACCACCATTCTCTTCTACGAGCTGGCCCGATCTCAATGGAACTGGAGCTTCTACAAGGCAGGCTCCCTTGCGCTGTTCTTCCTGATAATCGATTTCGGGTTCCTCGGCGCCAATCTCCTGAAACTCTTCGCGGGCGGTTGGGCACCCATCGCAATCGCATTGTCGATCTTCCTGCTGATGACTACGTGGTACACCGGGCGGAGGATCGTCCAGAAGCTGCTCAAGAAGGCGTCTTTCCCGATTGACCTGTTCCTCAACTCGGTGGCGGAGAACAAGCCGGTGCGCGTTCCCGGCACGGCGGTGTTCATGACTTCGGATTCGGAAGGCGCCCCGCTCGTTCTGCTGCACCATCTAAAGCACAACAAGGTGCTCCACCAGCAGGTGATACTGCTATCGGTGCTGCCGACGACGGTGCCGGAGATAACCGACTCGGAGCGAATTCAGGTTACGGAGCTCCGCGAAGGCTTCTGGCGGGTCAAGGCGCGTTACGGATTCATGGAAACGCCAAACGTCCCTGAAATCCTCGCGCGCTGCGGCGAAGCCGGCATCACCGCCAAGCCCCTCGAGACCACGTATTACCTCGGCCGCGAGCGCCTGATACCCGATGACAACTCGAAGGCACGGCTCGCACGATGGAGGAAGATGCTGTTCATCTTCATGTCCGCAAACTCGAGAACCGCCACCGAGTTTTTCCAGATCCCGCCGAACAGGGTAGTCGAGCTGGGCGCACAGCTGCAGTTCTAGTCGCGACCTCGCAGTCGGCCGAGGTCGCGCCGGTCCTTCTTTGTGGGGCGGCCGGTATCGTAGCCGGTATTCGCGTTCATCGCCCGGACGTGGGCAGCCATCGCTTCACGCGCCTTCCTGCTCTCAGGCTCCTCCTCGTATAGCGCCTGCGCAATCGGAGCGGAGCCCCGCCGCTCCGAAACGTCGCGAACGGTCACCAAGTGCTCGTACGGCCCGATCCTGATCCGCACCTTGTCACCAGCCTGAACGAGACGCGATCGCTTCGCCCTCTCGCCATTCACCTCGACCTTATTAGCGTCGAGCGCTTCGGCAGAGAGACCACGAGTCTTGTAGAACCGCGCCGCCCACAGCCATTTATCGATCCTGACCCTGCCATCCATGGGCTCAAGATAAGCACAGCCGGGACCCGACCGGCAAAGCTTCCTGCGAAAAACGGATTTTTAGTGTTGCCCATTCTTAGATATTAGGCTATCCTAACTTCCTGTTACTGACCCACTAAACGAGACAGGGAATGAAGATCGCCAGCCGCTTTGCCTCCGTCGCGACATTGCTCATCGCCGTCGCCTTTGCTCGCACCGCCGCAGCCCAGCAGGCTGTTCTCGAGGGCACCGTCACCAACAAGTCTGCTCTACCCGCTGCCGGCGTCCGCGTACTCATAGTAGAACTTGGGCGCCGAGCCGCTACCGACTCGCTGGGGAATTACAGGATCGGCTCTCTTCCTGCCGGCACTTACACGCTAAGCTTTTCCCGGCTCGGGCTCGTACCGGTGACGCGCAGGGTCCAGGTGACCGCGAGTGGAGCGACAGTCGGGTTGAGCATGCAGTCGGCCGGGATCGACCTCGCACCCGTTCAGGTCACAGCGTCCACCGGTGCCACGCGCGCACAGGATTCCCCGCAGCCGACCTCGGTCATAGAAGGGCCGGAACTCCGTATGTCGCAGGCGACCGCACTCGGCGACGTACTCGAGCAGATCCCCGGCGTACGCACGCTCAGCATGACGACCGGAATCGGAAAGCCCGTTATCCGCGGGATGACTCATTATCGCGTAGTTACGCTCGACAACGGCCAGCGAACTGAGACACAGGCGTGGGGTCACGACCACTCGCCGAACGTCGAAACCGCAAATGCAGACAGAATCGAAGTCATCAAGGGACCGTCAAGTGTCCTCTACGGATCCGATGCGCTCGGAGGGGTGATCAATGTCATCGCGCCTCCGCTCCCCGATGCCATCGACATGCCAGCGTTCGCCCGCGGTCGCATCACGGGCTCTTACAATCACAACATCCGCGGCGCCGACGGAACGCTGAGCGCGGAGGCGGCAGTCGGCGGGTTAGGGGCGCGGCTTGGACTCACGTCACGATCGAGCGGCGATATGCGCACGCCGGTCGGACGGCTCGAGAACACTAACAATCGCGCCTTCGCGCCGGAGGTAGCTGTCGGATACCGCGGCGGCCGGGGCAACGTCGCGGCGCGATACACTTCACGTGACGAGCGCATCGAGATCTACGACAATCCCGCGACAAGCCCTGGATACACCGGGTATCAGCTGATCGCGTCACATCGTGCTTCATTTGACGCAACCGCACCGCTGGGCGCCGCGTTGATTCAGGCCAATCTTGGCTATGAGCAGAACTTCCGGCGAGAATTTGCAGCTGTCGATTCGACGCGTGCCGATCTTGGACTGTTCGTCAGGAACTGGACCGGATTCGCGCACTTCAACCATGCGCCGGTGGGGCCATTCAGCGGAACGATCGGCGTGTCGGGAATGACCAGCAACTTCGAGAACCACGGCTCGAAGACGCTGATTCCTGACAGCGAGACCCGCACCGCGGCGATTTATATGTTCGAGCAGGCCGACATCGGCAGGTGGAAAGCGATGTTCGGTGCGCGCGTCGATACGCGGAGCTTGAGCACCGGCGGCAATGCATCGATTGGCGTTCCGGAACAGACGCGCAGCTTCAACGCAGTGACGGGAAGCGCCGGAGTTCTATACCAGCTCACCGAGCCTGTGTCGCTGGTCGTGAACGTTGCTCGAGGATTTCGCGCACCGTCGGCACCGGATCTCTTCGCCAACGGATTCCACGAAGGCACCCGGGCTTTCGAGCGGGGTGATCCGAATCTCGCCGTCGAGACGTCGCTAAATGTCGACGCCGGGGTGCGCGTGTCGGCGCACAACATTACCGGTGAAGGGACTGTGTTCGTAAATCGAGTGAACGACTACATCTATCTCCGCCCGTTCGGCACCAGCGGCAACGCCTTCGATTCGCTTCAGGTCGTGCAGGGAAATGCACGCCTTGCCGGAGTCGAAGGCCGTCTTGCATGGAAACCGGTCGACCTGCTCACGCTCCAGATGTCAGGCGATTTCGTTCGTGGCCATAACACGTCCGCCGACGTTCCCCTCACGTTCATCCCGCCGTTGCGGCTGATTTACGGCGCGAAGCTTCACACAGAAGCAAGCCGCGGAGTCGTGAATCCCTATCTGACTGCGAACGTCGAGACGAACTGGAAGCAGACACGCCTCGATCCGCGGGATTTCGCACCTCCTGGCTACTCGGTCACATCGCTTGGCGCCGGCGCCGGGCGGATGATGCCACGAGGAGTGCTCACCGTCGACCTGTCGGTGAAGAACATCATGAATTCCCACTATCGGTCGTTCATGAGCCGGTACAAGGAGTACGCGCTGGCGCCGGGTCGTGTGGTGCCGCCGCGCGTCCCCCCACCACACAGCTATCGACAGCCGGCGTTACCCGGCGCGGCGCTCAAGCCGCACCGTCGGGCGCGCCACGCGGCC
>JBBQZF010000199.1:0-5200 GCA_038208015.1 Gemmatimonadales bacterium | reverse complement strand
CCATCCACTAATTCATCACCATCGATCATCTCACGTCATTGCTGTTCGTGCCGGGATCCTCATCATGTTCAGGCTCGGCAACCCAGGCCGCCAGGAAGTCAGGGTCTTGAATCTCTTCATCGGTTTCCCTCAATCGGTACGATCCCGCCATGGCACGTTGGAAGCTGCGGGTATCAGGCGGTAAGACGTAGGTATGACCATCGCGCATTCCCTTCAAGTCGACAACGATTCCCTCATCGAGATCAGCAGATCGTACGATGCCGTGAAGCTGATGCCGTGCAGTCACGTCGCCTTCATCATCCTTGATGGTAAGTCCGAGCAGGAGATAGCGACCCGGAAGCTCATCGAGAGAAATGGATTGAGGTTCGGAACCTGGCGGTCGATCAATCATGATTCATCGATGAAGCGAATCGTTGTTCCGAACGAAGTCGTGAGCTCTCTGCCGAATGATCGCAACGATGTTCTCCCGCGTCGCCCCCGGCCACGCTTCCTGCCGGTCGGACCCGAACAGGTCGCCGTGCGTGTGATAGAGAAGAGAGAAGTCCCGCAACTCGGGAAAGTCCCCGGCGGCGCGATACAGCACGTGAACCTCATTCAACGCGACGAACAAATCGAGTGATCCGTCGATCACCGAACGAAGCAGCTCCGCGGCGTAAGCGACGACGGCATCGTTCCCCTCCAGCTCCGGCCCCCCGACCTCACGCAGCGCGCGGTCGTGCTGCCGTGCCATCTCGAACGGTTGGAAGTGCGCTCCCATGCTCGACAGCGTCGCGAGGTTCTTCCCCTAATGCCCTTTCATCACCATGCTCATCGCCCAGTCGACGCAGTCGCGCGTGCAGAGGCGGTTGAGGGCTTTGTTGGCGAGGATGTGGAGGGTGGTGGGGGACAAGGGCTCCCTCATAAAGGGAAGAGAGTGATGAGGGGAGGGATCAGAGATTACGGACAAGCGGAACTACCTCGTCCTCTTCACGACTTCTTCCAAGATGGAAGTCACCACCGGCTCCGCCCTCCCCGCCGCCGCAATGATATCCGGGATGCTCACCGGCTCCAGTCGATCGGGGAAGCATTCATCGGTGATGATCGAAATCCCCAGCACATCCATACCCGCGTGCCGTGCCACGATCACTTCCGGCACGGTGCTCATGCCGACGACGTCGGCGCCGATGGTGCGGAGGAAGCGGTACTCGGCGCGCGTCTCCAGGTTCGGTCCGGCAACGGCGACGTAGACGCCGCGGTGGACCCGCACCTTCAGGTCGAGCGCGGCCTGCTCGGCGAGCTCGAGCAGCGCGTAGCTGTACGGTTCCGACATGTCGGGGAAGCGTGGACCGAGACGCTCGTCGTTCGGTCCGATCAGAGGATTGTCGCCGATCAGGTTGATGTGGTCGTCCATCAACATGATGTCGCCGCGGCGGTAGAGCGGGTTCATGCCGCCGCAGGCGTTCGAGACAATCAGCGTCCGCGCGCCGAGCGCGCTCATCACGCGGACCGGGAAGGTGATCTCCCGCATCGAGTACCCTTCGTAGTAGTGGAAGCGGCCCTGCATGGCGACCACGGTTTTCCCGCCGAGCGTGCCGATGATCAATCGACCCGTGTGCGACTCGACGGTCGAGGCGACGAAGCCAGGGATGTCGTCGTAGTCGATCACGGTCGCCGCATCGATCGCCTCGGCGATGCGGCCCAGTCCCGTGCCGATAATGATGCCTATCGTTGGAGCCGCGTCGGTGTGGAGGCGGATCGCGTCGATGGCAAACCCTATGCTTTCGTACAAGTCGATGGTCTCGGCCATAGCTGGCGTGTCTCAATAGATGTGAATACGATTCTCCCCGCGCGACCCATCTCTCCGATTAGTCCTCTCCGTCCCATAATCCCAAAACCCCCGGCACCTTTGCCGAGCAAATGCTCCCGCAAAGAACGCCAAGGGCAAAGAACGCAAAGAAGAAAGGATTAAGAGCGCGCGTGTTTCAGCGAGAGGACGCCGGCCGTGCCGAAGCCGAAGAGGAAGAGGAGCTGGAACGGCAGCGCGGCGAACTCGACGAGCCAGATCGAGATGCAGACTCCGACGAAGAAGTAGAGCGCCAGCGCCAGCTCGACCGCCGTGGTCAGGCCACCGGCGCGCGCGAAGCCGTAACGGCTGCCGCGCCACGAGTCGCGCTTGTCGATGATGCTGTACTTCGGCGTCCGCTTGAAGTCGCTCTTCCGGTTGAAAAGCGCCTCCATCACCGCGCGCGTGTTGTTGACGGCCAGACCCATGGTGCTCGCCATGAAGACCGGGAAGAGAATCATGCGGCGCTTCCAGTCGAGACGCAGGTCGCGCTGCGCGAACAGGTAGAAGAGGAAGGTGGAGATCGACGCGAAGATGAAGACCGCCATCAGGTTGAAATAAAGATCGAGCTCCGGGTGCGCTTTCTTCACCATCACGATCGGCACGTTCAGCAGCGCGATGAAGAGGATGAAGGGGAAGACGAGGTTCGAGGTGAGGTGGATCGTGGCGTGGAGCTTGACGCGGAGCGGCTGCGCGCTCCGCCACATCTCGGCCAGATGCTTCTTCGCCGTCTCGATCGCCCCCTTGGTCCAGCGGAACTGCTGCAGCTTCAGCCCATTGACCTCGGCCGGCAGCTCGGCCGGGACGGTGACCTCATTGAGGTAGAGGAACCGCCAGCCGCGCATCTGGGCGCGGTAGGAGAGATCGAGATCCTCGGTCAGCGTGTCGCTGTGCCAGTCGCCCGCATCGATGATGCAGGCGGTGCGCCAGACGCCGGCCGTGCCGTTGAAGTTGATGAAGGCGTCGGTTCGGTTGCGGACCTGCTGCTCCATGGCGAAGTGGGCGTCGAGCGCCATCGCCTGCACACGCGTCAGCAGCGAGTAGCCGTCGTTCAGATGTTCCCAGCGCGCCTGCACCATGCCGAGGTTTGGGTCGGTTATCAGGTGGGGAAGGGTCTCGCGGAGGAAGCCGGGGGTCGGCACGAAGTCGGCGTCGAAGATCGCGATGAACTCGCCGGAGGCCGCGGCCAATCCCGCCTTCAGCGCGCTCGCCTTGAAGCCGCGCCGGTCCGTGCGATGCAGAAGCACGATGTCGTATCCCTCGGCGCGCTTCCGCTCCACCACCGAGCGCGACAGCTCGAGCGTGTCGTCGGTCGAATCGTCGAGCACCTGGATCTCCAGTCGCTCGCGTGGCCAGTCGATCGCGCAGACCGACTCGATCAACCGCTCGATGACGTAGCGCTCGTTGAAGACCGGCAACTGCACGGTCACGCGCGGCAACTCCGCATCGACCGGAAGCACCGGACGCTTCGGATCGCGCGGCTTCAGACGCCAGTACGAGATCACAAGCACCAGCCCGTACAATCCGAAGATCGAAAGGACAGCCAGTGCGAAGGTATAGAGGGCGAGGATGATCAGTTCCATGCGGCAGGGAGGGAGATGGAAAAGGGAAATGGGAAGTAGGAATAGGGAAGGAAGAGGAGAATGTCGATCGACATCGTTCCCCTCTTCGCTCCCTGTATCCTGTTCGCTTTTTCCTCTTCCCTAGGCATTTGAATATCAATGAAGTGGAATCGTCTCGAACGCCTTACTACAAGGGCGTCAACTTAAGCTCTGATGCCGCGCGCTAAAGACGCGCGGCTACCTTTCGATGACAGTGTCCAGTCGCCTTCGGCGCCGAAGGCGAAGGAAATCAAAGTGACAGTGTAGGTCGCACGTCTTTAGCGTGCGACCTCCATCTAAAGTTGACGCCCATGGCCTTACCAATCCGCCACCGTCTCCAGCAGGATCTCGTTCGAGAGCTTTTCGATCGCCTCGGCGATCGCATCCTCCTCACCGGCGGCGCCTTCGCCGATATCGTATGAAGATTCTCCCTGGGCGCGCGTGTTCTCGTAAATCGCGCGTCCCTTCACGTTGTCGTAGAACGTGGCCTTCGCCTCGACGATGACGCCGCGGACGGTCTCGCGATCCTCATTGGAGACGGCACGGCGGATGTCGGTGCGGATCGTGGTGATCGTCACGTCGAGCCGCGAGTCCGCCTCCTGGTCGTCGATCACGCGGAGGCTGTTGTCCCTGCGAAAGCGGTCGATCAACCGATCGGTCAGATCAAACCGGATCGTGCCTCGGCCGAAGCCGCTATCGTCGGCGACCTGCGGAATCAGAATCGTCTCCAGATGCGCCGGCGCCGATCCGCCGCGAAAGGAGTAACATCCGTCGACGATCAGGGCCATGATCAGCAACGGCACGTACCGTCCGACCGTTCGTGTCGAACGGGTGTCGCCTGGCCGGCGGCCGATCTTTCCTCGCGTTGATGTTCTCGGCGTCATGGACATCGATCTCGTCGGTTCCGTTTCTCCCTCTGCCGTCTTAACGAAGCGCTGTCATGACAACGCGATGTCGTATCGAATGCGACGTCGTATCGGATCTGCTCTCTTACGACGGATCACCCACCGCTACTCTTCTGTCTCCTGCTGCGCTCCCTCACCATCGCGATAGAGATGGATCTTCCGATAGAGCGTCCGCTCGCTGATTCCCAGAGCGTCGGCGGCGCGGCGGCGGTTATCGCCGTAGCGATCGAGGGCGCCGAGGATCATCATCCGCTCCACTTCTTCCAGCGACTTCCCTTCCAGCTTCTCGAGGAGCTCGCGGCGCTCGGCCACAGGCGATGGGGGGAGGGCATAGGGCGTGACGGCGGGCTCTCGCTCTTCGTGCATGCGGTTGGTCATCATCACTTTAAGATCACCGACCTCGTTCCGCAGGTCGATCAGCGCCCGGTAAATCAGCTCGCGCTCGGCCTGCTCCGGCGTGCGACCGACAAGATGGACGAGCGCTCCGGGGTTCGACGGGGGCCGGAAGCGTGCGACGTCGAGGTGCTCGAGACCGGTGCGCGCGGTGATCTGCTCCTCCTGCTCAAGCGTGATGATCAGCTCGGTGAAGTTCTTCAGCTCGCGGATGTTGCCCGGCCAGGGATAGTCGATCAAGATCTCCATCGCCTCCTGCGCGATTCCGCCGAACGGAATGCCGAGCCGCAGCGACGCCTGCGCGGCGAAGAAGGCGAACAGAAGCTGAATGTCGTCGCGCCGATCGCGCAGCGGCGGGATCGTGATCGTAGCCGCGTTGAGCCGGTAGTATAGGTCCTGCCGGAAGGCTCCCTGCGAGGTCGCCTCGACAAGCTCGCGGTTGGGTGCGGCGACGATTCGGACGTCGGAGCTGCTGAGCT
>JBBQZF010000198.1:0-5303 GCA_038208015.1 Gemmatimonadales bacterium | reverse complement strand
GGCGCATTTGCGCTGTCGCGGTACGAAACGAACAGGATCGACGCTCCATCCGGCGTGAACGACGGCTGGCTGCTGACGCCGCGGTCACCCGTCAGCTTCTTTGGCGTTCCAAGGGTCAGGGACGATCCGGTCGCGACGATGTCTGCCACCCAGAGATTGACAGGGACGACTTCCTGGGCTCCGGCGGGAAGGGCAAACGCTGCCATTGCGATAAGGCAGCGTCGAATCGATCTGACTTGATTCAGCATGAGTTCCTGATATGGGTTTGGAAGACCGGGTCACGGCCGGCGTTCATATTCAATGTTACCCCGGCCAGGTACGACCGGCCAATGGTGATGAGCATTTGAACGGGCGAGGTTCTTGCCCTCTGGCAGTTTAGACACGCAACGATCCCGGAGGATCACCATGCGCTGGACGCCAGGCGGACGCAGCCGGAATCTCGAGGACCGCCGCTCCTCGGGTGGCATCGGGAAGGGACTTGGAATCGGCGGAACCGTAGTGATTCTCGCCCTGAGCCTGATCACCGGTCGTAACCTCTTCAGTGACCTCGGAGTGGAGCCCGGTGTTCAATCAGGCGGTGCGCCAATGAGTGCCGCGGATTCAGCGCGCGAAGAGCCGCAGGTGGAGTTCGTCTCGTTCGTGCTCGACGACGCGCAGGACACGTGGTCGCAGATCATGGCCCGCAACAACGCGCAATACCAGCCGGCGCGACTCGTGCTTTTCCGCAACTCGACGCAGTCGGCCTGCGGTATCGGGCAATCGGCGATGGGACCTTTCTACTGCCCTGCCGACCAGAAGGTCTACATCGACCTTTCATTCTTCGACGAGCTGCATAAGAGGTTCGGCGCTGCCGGCGACTTCGCGCAGGCTTACGTACTTGCGCACGAGATCGGACATCATGTTCAGCACATCACGGGAACCGAGCAGGAAGTCAGGCGCGCGCAGCAGCAGAACCCGTCGTCCGCGAATCAACTTTCGGTGCGGCTCGAGCTTCAGGCCGACTGTTACGCTGGCGTCTGGGCGCACTCGACGCAGTCGCGGAGACTGCTCGAGGAGGGCGACGTTGAAGAGGCGCTCACCGCAGCGGCCGCTGTCGGTGACGACCGGATTCAACAACAGAGCGGGCAGCGCGTGAACGTCGACGGCTTCACGCACGGCACAGCGGCACAGCGATCCGAGTGGTTCAGGCGGGGACTTTCGAGTGGCGATCCGAGGGCGTGCGACTCTTTCTCGTAAGCGAGGGTAATCCGGCTACGGCGTCAGAGGCCTCATGTGCCCCGCGACTCTGATGGAAGCTTATCGCGCTGCTGACCTTCGAGCATGTGGGCGGCGGGGCCCTCGGTGAAGAGCTTCGTCATGAAGCGCTGGCCCTCGCCGATTCGCTCGACCTCGAGCGCGGTTGCCTCGACCGATTGCTCCACGCGGATCAGCCGGTCCGATAGCTCCTGCGGGAAAGTCATTATGACTTTCGCACTTTGCCTCCAGATTCGTCGCGCGTAGGCGATCGTCAACGGCAGCACGACGAACACGATGAGCATGCCGCTGAGCACGAACACTTCGTCCGGTGGCCCGTCCCGCCGGGGAGCCGGCAGCTCGATAGCCGCGCCCGGTATTGCCGCCGCCTGAGCAACCTGCGCGTCGGCCTGCGCGACCTGTGCATCGAGCGAGACTATTCGTTCGTCTATCGCCTTGAGGCGCTGCTCAAGCCCGGCCCGGTCCGCCTGACCAAGCGCGTCACTCGCGAGATTCTCGGCGATTGACTGCCGGGATTCCTGAAGCTCTTCGAGCTGGCGGGAAAGCTCGCGGCGCTGCGCGCGGAATGCGTGATACGCCGCCTGGGGCGTCGAGACGGGCTGCCCGTTTATCACCAGCTGACCGGGAGCAGGAACAGCGGGCGTTAGTGCGGGAGCCCCCGGTGCGGCAGGAGCCTGAGGCGTTGAAGGTGCCTGGTACATCTATCTTCCTCCCGGCTTTGCCAGGTTCATGGTCGAGCCAACAGTAACCATAGCTCCGCTCTCAGGCGAGAAGCTTTCGTAGCCGCGCACGACCTCGAGCCTGACCCAGTACTGCGAGCCCGCACGCAGCCCCAACCTGATCTCTCCGAGATTCTCCGTGCCGCGAATCGCCGCATGGGCCGTTCCGTGCTTCTGCCCGACGATGGAAAACGTTGGCGTCACGCTGTATGCAGCGAATTCCGCCTGAAGCGAATAGAGGAGAACATCCTCCTGCTCGAATCGCGGGTCGCGGGTGGTGTTGATACCGATACCTGCATCGGCAGCAACGGATAAAGCCGCAACCGATGTTCGCGCGCCTATCGTCGCAAAGAAATCAGTTGCGTCCCTGTCGAGCCCGGTCGTGTTGTCTGTCGTCGGCAGCCGAGTCCCGAATCGCAGCGCGGCCATCACCGCCGATCGGGCGGGAGTCAATCTGACGATAGTGGAAATGCGAAAGTCTCCCGAATCATTTCTTCGTCCGTCAGCCGACTGCTCGACATCAGGGTAGGATTCTCTGAACCTGCCCGTTTCAGTGAACGATCTCCGGGCCGTTCCCCCGGCCTCGAGAACAACCCTGCCGGTTCGCCACGCGGCGGAAAACGTCCCAAGCTCCCAGAGCGTGCCTGTGGTCCCGGCAAGCGATGCGCGTTGTTCCGAGAGTCTTGCAACACCAATACTGGCGGCAATCGTCTGGCTATCCGAGAGCAGGCGCCAGTCGGGGCTGTCTAGCGGGCGCAGCTGGCCGTGTGCATTGCCCGCAAGCGTCGCGGTCGCGGCCGCGGTGATTGCCGCGACCGTCATGAAGCTGCGCGCCGCCTGGCCGACGCTCATACTATCGGCTATCGGGCGCCGAGGATCTCAACCCTGAACACAATTACCGCGTTGCCGGGAATCGGACCACTTCCTCCGGCGCCGTATGCCATGTGTGGCGGAATGATGATCTGCCGGACCCCCCCGACGCGCATGCCCTGCATGCCGTCATGCCATCCGGGAATCACGTTCCCGGTACCCAGGATGAAGCTGTACGTACTGCTCTCGAACTGAAAACCGCTCGAGAGCCATCCGGTGTAACCGACATCGAGGGTGTTGCCGTTCGTGACGCTCGCGCCCGATCCGACCGTGATGTCACGGTAGTACACGCCGTTCTGTGTCTTTGTAGACTGCGCGAGATTGACGCCCAGTGAGGATGCGAACGTCGTTTCCTCGATGGGGATCGCCTGGCCCGGGCCGGCGCTGTCGAGACAGCCGGATACGAGAACGAGAAGTGCGATCGAAGCGAGCGAAACATTGAAACGGTTCATCAGTCGGGACCTTGTAGGCGGGTATCCCTGAAAGATAATGAGGCGCGTCGGTGGACCATCGGTGTCATCGGGGGAAAGAAGGGCGCTCTCCGGTACGTCTCGCCCTATCTGCCGAGGGCGTAATCGATTGTCGAGACCACTCTCACCGTCTTGGTGATCTGGCTGGCCTCGGTGATGCCGCTCGCCTGATCCCGCGGCAGAATCTCGAACACACCCTGGCTCGCCCTGCGGATCCCGCCGATGGAGCTTCGCGAATCGCGCGCAAACTGCTCGGCTGACTCCCTCGCCCGGGCGGTCGCCTCACCGATCATTTCCGGCTTGAGCGCAGTGAGTCCGGTGAATATGAAGGTCGGGCCTCCATTTCCGTACTCGCCGCCCGAGGACAGCACCACCCCATTGCTCACCAGCTCCGACACCCGCTGGCTCGCTGCATCTATGAGCTCGGGCCGGGTTGAACGCACGACAACTGTCTGTCTTATCACGAACCTCGAGCCGGCTGGAATATTTCCGGAATACTGGTTCGTCTGGGCGTCCATCACGGAGAAGTCCTGAAGCGTCGCCTGGCTCGCATCTATCTGCTGCGCAGTAAGGAACGCTCGAATCTTCTCGAGGCTCTGCTGAAGCTGGGAATTTGCAGTCGCGAGATTGTCGCTCGCCGAAACGAGACGGAGTGGCCAGATGGCGAGATCCGCCTGCACCTCGCGCTCGGAGATTCCCTTTACCGTCACGTACCGATCGGCGGCCCGGCCGCGCGCGAAACCGCCGCCGATCAGCAGGCCCGCGAGGGTTATCCCGACAGCGATAATCGCCGGGCGCAGAAGGTCGCGATCAACGCTCACTTCCAGGCCGACAATTCTTCCTTATAGAGCTTAGCGAAGTCCCGCTTCAGCGAAGCAACCTTCGGCGCGTCGTGTATCCGGATGTACATGTCATTCGGATGCTCGTTCGCGTAGTTCTGGTGGTAATCCTCGGCGACCGTAAACGCGCCGAGCGAGGAAAGCTTTGTCACGATCGGGCGGTTGTACACCTTCGCCTTTCCAAGCTGGTCGATATACGCTCCTGCGATCTTCTTCTGGGCGTCGGTCGTGTAGAAGATGTGCGACCGGTAGTGCGTGCCGACATCCGGTCCCTGCCGGTCGAGCTGCGTCGGATCGTGAGCGACAGCGAACAGCACGCGGAGCAGGGTCCCGTAAGTGACCTTGGACGGATCGTATACGATCCTTACGGACTCCGCGTGACCAGTCCGTCCCGTCGTCACGTCGCGGTAGCTGGGCGAAGGATGGTGACCGCCCGTGTAGCCGGACACTGCGGATTTCACACCAACGACATGCTGGTACACCGCCTGGATTCCCCAGAAGCATCCTCCGGCGAAAACAGCGACCTCTTCACCGGATTTTGTCGCGAGAGGGTTGTCGTAAGCCGGCGCAGGAACGCTGGACGGCGACGCAGCGAGCGCCGGGGTCGAGGACCCGGCAATGAGATATCCACCGAGCGCGACCGCGGCGAGCGCCGCGGCTGCCATCGCCTTACTTGTCATCGCAACTCCGGTACGGGTTCATCCATTAAACGTGCAATCGTTCGTGCCGGATATAGTATACCCCGGGCCGGAAGATCGTTCCCGCTACACGGCGTCAGACAGCGAGGTAAAGTTGAAATCCCTCACCTTGAGAGAAGGCATGACCTGTCCGGCTGCAGTCGGCTCGGCGCGGCCGATTTCGTCGATCTTGTTGAGCATGAACAGCGGGCTCTCGTTCCACCTGAAATTCTTGAGGCTGCGCGTTACCCGGCCCTTCTCGATTAGGAATGTTCCATCCCTCGTGAGGCCGGTGACCATCACAGTGCGCGTATCGAGCGAGCGGATGTACCAGAGGCGCGTGACAAGAATTCCCCGCTGTGTTCCGGCAATCAACTCGTCGAGAGACTTGGTACCCCCGGCCATCTTGAGGCCGCCTGGGAAACCCCCTCCACCGAAGCCTCCTCCGGTGCCGGTCGGTTCCACGCTCTGTTT
>JBBQZF010000197.1:0-5326 GCA_038208015.1 Gemmatimonadales bacterium | reverse complement strand
TCGGCGTCCCTGACCCCGATGATCGAGGCGACCCAGTATTTCGGGTTTGCGTTCAGCATGATGCTCGCCTTCGGCCTCGCCTTCGAGCTGCCGATCGGCATCCTGCTGCTCTCGGTACTCGGCATCGTGAAGCCGGAGACGCTTACGAAGTTCCGCCGGCATGCGTTTGTCGTGTGCGTGGTCGCCTCCGCATTCATTACCCCCGATGCGAGCCCGACTACGCTCTTTGCGCTGGCAGGGCCTCTCTACATCCTGTTCGAGCTTGGAGTAGCGCTGTCGTGGATGGTGACGCGGAAGCGGAGGAAGCGGGAGCTCGAGGAGGCGCTGGCGGAGAAGCGGGAGGCATCGCGAATGCGTGAGGTCGCAGTGCCGCGCGAGCCACGGCGCCTGGGAGTCGACGCGTGAGGGCGATTGTCCTGAGCATCGTCCTCGCCGTCTCTCTGGGGTCGGCTTTTTCCGCCGGCGCGCAGGTCACCGGGCGTCCGCGGCCTCAGGGGCCGACCCAGAGGGACACCTCGGCCGCCGCTCGCGCGGCAGCCGACAGCGCGAGGGAGCTCATCAAGTGGGCGGAGGCCGATTCGATAATGTCTGCGCTGATGAGCCGGCCGGGTTACAATGTCACGCGTTACCAGGGCGTGAAGGTAAGGTTCGACGCCGCCGCTCGAACGCTTTACATGGAAGGGGGGCCTGCCGGCGTTGCTCGCGGGCTCACGCTGCTCGTCGGCGACACTATCACATATAACGACTCGACCAAGGTCGTGCTTGCGCGCGGCGACACCGTCGTCCTGCGGGACCCCACGCGCGGCAGCGCGGACGTTGTCGCCCTCGGTGAAATGGTCTACAACGTCGAGCTGCGGCGGGGAAGCGTAACGAACATATCGACCTCGCTCGAGAGCGGGGAGCAGTGGTTCATCGGCGGTGCGCAGGCCGGCTTCGTGAGCGATACGACGCAGGGCAGGGCGACTGCCTTCTTCGTTCGCAGCGGAACAATCACCAGTTGCGACGAAGAGATACCCCACTTCTACTTTGCGTCCAAGCAGATAAAGCTCGTGTCGAGAAACCTCCTCGTCGCGCGGCCGGCGGTTCTCTACATCGGCGACGTGCCGGTGTTCTGGCTCCCGTTCGTTTTCCAGGACATGCGCTCGGGGCGGCGCAGCGGAATCCTCACTCCGCGATTCGGAGTGAACGAGATTGCGCGCAACAGCCCGTCGTACAGGCGGCATGTTGACAACGTTGGCTACTATTTCGCTCTCAGCGACTTCATGGATGCACAGCTTTCGCTCGACTGGCGAAGCGGCGCATCGGGAACCGTGAGCGATCCGGGGTGGGTCCGGCTGAACGGCGAATGGCGGTACCGCTGGCTGGACAGGTTCCTCACGGGCCGTTTCGCCGTTTCGCGACTGTCGCAGCGGGACGGGCGACGGAACACCGCCCTTTCCTGGGGACACCAGCAGGACTTCTCCCAGACGTCGCGTCTCACGACTGACATCAATTACGTCACGAGCACGGACCTGCAGCGGCGGAACTCATTCGACCCGAACCAGGCGCTGGCGACGATCCAGAGCCGCGCCAGTTACCAGCAGAAAGTCGGCCCGGCATCGTTCAGCCTGGGCGGCGCGCGCACGCAGTACCCAGGGCGGGAGGAAGTGACCCAGAACTTCCCGAACTTCTCGATAAGCACGCCAACCCTGGGACCACGCTGGCTGGAGTGGACACCGTCGCTCAACCTCACCAGCAGCGAGCGGCTCAAGGTGGACCGGAACGGCGAGTTTGCCTACCGGTTCGGCGTCATCAATGGCCTGCTCGACAGCACCCGCCTCACCAGTGACTCGCGGCAGACGGATCTGTCATTCAACACTCCGCTCAAGATCTTCGGCTTCAGCCTGAGCAACAGCATCCGCGTCTCGGACAGGGAGAACAACAACCCTGTTCGAATTGCGGTGATCAACCAGGAAGATCCCTCGATAAGGACGGACAGGATATTCGCCCGGACGTTCAGCACCGAGATCGATTTCAATACATCGTTCGGGCTTCCGCAGCTCCTGCCGACGACTCTCAAGCTGAGCCCGAGCATCTCGATTCAGAATGTTGACGGCGCGCGGTCGTACTGGGTTCGCACCGAGCAGACCGGCGGGCGCTACGTGAATCAGTCGAAGCGTCTCTCGTACGGCGTGTCGGCGTCACCGACGTTCTTCGGCCTGTTCCCCGGCATCGGGCCCATCTCACGATTCCGGCACACCATTTCGCCCCAGATCAGTTACTCCTACGCGCCGGCGACGGAGGTGAGTCGCGATTTTCTCGCAGCGCTCAACACCGATCCCACATCGTACCTTGGCGCCCTCGCCGCGAACAACATCACCCTCGGACTGTCACAGGTGCTCGAGGCGAAGCTCAGGTCCGGCGACACGACGAGCACAGCCGAGCCGCGGAAGATAAAGCTCCTCGCGGTCGGGATGACTCCACTCGCCTATGACTTCGAGCGCAAGAAGGCGACAGGCAACTCCGGATTCATCAGCGACAATCTCGGGTTCGACTTCAACTCGGACCTCCTCCCCGGCTTCCGGATGGGCGTGCAGTACTCGCTTTTCCAGGGCGCGGTCTCCAGCGACACGTCGAAGTTCAAGCCGTTCCGCACGTCGATCGACGCATCGTTCAGTGTCAACGGCAACTCCGGAATATTCGGGACGATAACGCGGATGTTCGGCCGCGCGGTCCCGCAGCTTGATCCGGGAATCGAGCGGCTCGATCCGAGTGACCACGATGCGCAGGCGCAGCGGGTCGCGTCAACGCCTGTCGCGGGAGTGGCCGCGCGCGACAGGATGTACGGGATGCCCACGACTGAGACCTGGCAGGCGAGCTTCACGTTCAGCTCGACCCGCCAGCGGCCGCCGGTTGGCGACGCTCAGGTGATCGAGTTCGACCCCACTGAGGCCTGCCGCAACTTCATCGGGCTTCCGTTTCAGTACGAGGCATGCGTCGAGCAGCAGCAGCGAAACCCCGTCGGGGCTGTCCCGATCGATCCGCTCACTTCGGGCGGGCCGTTCATAAGACAACCGTCGCGCGAGAACCTCAACTCCCAGATGGCTTTCCACATAACGCCAAAGTGGTCCGCGAGCTGGGGTACGAACTACGACTTCCGCGAGGGCGAATTCGGCAGCCAGGTCGTCACGCTCCAGCGCGCACTTCACGACTGGCGGGCGATATTCGCATTCTCGCGAACTCCGACGGGAAACTTCTCCTTCAACTTCTTCATCGCGCTTAACGCGCAGCCCGACATCAAGTTCGACTACAACCGCCAGACGTACGCCCAGTGACCCGGCAAGTGGTACTCGACGGGAGCAGCCTGACCATCGAGTCTGTTCTCGAAGTTGCCGAAAGGCGGGCTACTGTTGATCTCGCACCCGGCGCGCGCAAGCGGATGCTGGTCACGAACGGAGTCGTTTCCGATATCGTCGAGAAGGGCGACGTGGTTTACGGGATCTCCACCGGATTCGGCAAGCTTTCTGAGATAGCGATTCCCCGCGACCGTCTCGCCGAGCTCCAGGTGAACCTCGTACGCAGTCATGCGGCGGGAGTCGGGCCACTTCTGCCGGAACGCGAGGTGCGGGCGATGATGCTCCTTCGCGCGAACGTGCTCGCGAAGGGATATTCCGGCGCGCGTCCCGAGCTCGTCCATCTCCTCGCGGGAATGCTTAACTCCGGCCTGTGTCCACCGATTCCGGAACAGGGAAGCGTCGGCGCCAGCGGCGACCTCGCGCCGCTCGCCGCGCTCGGCCTGGCACTCATCGGCGAAGGGACTCTGTCGAAGGACGGTGGACCGTTCCAGGATGCTGCGGCAGCCCTCGCGGCAAACGGGCTGGCTCCTGTAACCCTGGGACCAAAGGAGGGCATTACCCTCATCAACGGAACCCAGGCTCACACTGCCGTCGCCGCACTTGCTGTGCATGATGCGCTGATGCTGTGGCGCGTATCACACATCGCTGGCGCGATGTCGCTCGAGGCGCTGCTCGGGACGCCCATCGCATTCGACAAGCGGATTCATGATGCGCGCGGCCAGCGGGGCCAGGCGGAGTCGGCGGCGATGCTGCGCGAGCTGCTCGAGGAGAGCGAGATCAGGGAATCCCACCGCCATGGGGATCCCCGGGTGCAGGATGCCTATGCTCTCAGGTGTATGCCGCAGGTTCACGGACCGGTGAAAGACGCGCTCGACTGGATCGAGAGCGTGGTGACGCGGGAACTCAACGCGGCGACTGACAATCCACTTGTCTTCGAGAACGGTGAGACTCTGAGCGGAGGCAACTTCCACGGGCAGGCGGTCGGGATGGCACTCGACTTTCTCGCGATCGTCATGACGAACCTCGCCACGATCTCCGAGAGGCGCACTGACCGGCTCGTTCATCCCGACTTCAATCAGGGGCTGCCGGCCTTTCTCTCGAAGGAGGCAGGCGTCAACTCTGGCTTCATGATGGCGCAGGTCACCGCTGCCGCGCTGGCAAGTGAATGCAAGGTGCTTTCGCATCCCGCCACAGTCGATACGATCCCGACAGACGGCAATCGGGAAGACGTGGTTCCGATGTCGATGGGTGCGGCCTGGAAGGCGAGGCGCGTTATCGCCAACGTCAGGAACGTCCTCGCTATCGAGCTGATGTGCGCCGCTCAGGGACTCGACTTCCGTGCTCCCCTGAAGCCGGGCCGTGGTATCCGTCCCGCACACGCTTCAGTAAGGGAAATCGTTGCTCCGCTCGAAAACGACCGGGTTCTGAGCCCCGACATCAACGCGCTTGCTGATGCAATCGGCCGAGGAGTCTTCGATGCTCGAACAGGATGAAACGGCGCTTGCCGCGAGTGACGTAACGCTGCTGCATCGGGCAATGATCCGGGCACCGCGGGGCACCAGCATCTCGTGCAAGGGATGGCAGCAGGAAGCAGCCCTGCGGATGCTGATGAACAACCTCGATGGAGAGGTTGCCGAGCGTCCCGAGGATCTGGTGGTTTATGGCGGTACCGGAAAGGCGGCGCGCAACTGGGAGTCGTTCGAGGCGATCGTCACGACGCTCAGGCGGCTCGGGAACGATGAGACTCTGCTGATCCAGAGCGGGAAGCCGGTCGCGGTATTCCGAACGCACGAGAGTGCGCCGCGGGTGCTGATCGCGAACAGCAATCTCGTCGGCCGGTGGGCTACGTGGGAGAATTTCCGCGAGCTCGAGCGCGCGGGACTGACGATGTACGGCCAGATGACCGCGGGGTCGTGGATCTACATCGGATCCCAGGGAATCCTGCAGGGCACATATGAGACATTCGGCGCTGTCGCGCGGCAGCACTTCGG
>JBBQZF010000196.1:0-5356 GCA_038208015.1 Gemmatimonadales bacterium | reverse complement strand
ATGGGCAAGCCAGATTTTCACCGGCCTGTTATCCGTTGAAGTAGTCTACTGCGCGCTGGATCTGCTTCCTGTCGGTCCGGGGACCGGTGGGCAGGGAGATTATCCGTTCGGAGACCCACTCTGCCTGCGGGCAGGAGCCTGGTTCGTAGCCGACTCTCCGTAGCGCGTCGCCCTTCAGGGGGTGAACGGGAGTGGCGTAGAAGTCAGCGAGCTCGACCTTTGCCGCGCGCGCGCCATCGACCCATTCCTGCTTGTCTTCGACGAGCATTGGATAGCGGCCGAATACCGCCTCGACGCCCGGCGCAAGCGGGAGGTGAGTCACACCCGCGGCGCTGATTCGCGAGCGGTACTGTTCTGCCACCCAGCGGCGATGGTCGCTCTGCTTCTCGAGCTGGGCGAGGGCCGACGCAAGCATCTGCGCCTGGCGGGCACCCATGCGGCGGCTGAAATCCGCCGACGGGCCTGCTTCGCCGGCGACCTCGTTGTAGTTGCCCTTGATGACTCCCGCCGCCACCATCGCGCGAAAAATTCCGCGCACAGTCCAGTACGTCGATGGACTGTAGACAACCTTATGAGCCAGAAACATCGCGGCTATCTGGATCTGCGTGGCTGTCGGCGGCTGCTCGTACTCGGAATATCTGGCGACCAACGCTTCCGTGAGGGCTGGATCGTTGGAGATGGCGCTCCCGCCGATACCGACGAACACCGGCTTCGACGCTTCGTACGAGTAGAACGCGGCATCCCCGAACGTTCCGACTCGCCGTCCGCCCACGCGCGACTCGATGGTGTGCGCGCAATCCTCGATCATCGGCACCGACGTATCGCGGGTCACCGAGGAGAGCCGCGCGACGTCGGCGGGGAGCCCGAAGGAGTGCTGGATGACCACGGCCTTTGTATGCGGCCTGATTTTCCGGGCGAGATCGTCGGGATCCATATTCGGCGTCCCCGGCTCGACGTCAACGTATCGCGGTCTGGCTCCGATGCTCATCACCGCTTCGGGGACGGCGATGCAGGTGAATGCCTGAATGAGCACATCGTCTCCCGCTTTCACACCGAGGGCGCGGAGGATTGCGGCCATCGCCACTCGCCCGCGAAAGTACGTCAGGTGAGTGAGGTCCGCAGACGATGTTGCCATTTCTGTCACGCCGCGCAATCTAGGGCGTTGACTGCCTTCGAGCTCCGGGCAGCGTTGCCACCGCTCTTCGGAAGCGGTCGCTCTCCGTGTCGCGGCGGGACAGGCGTCGTCGCGTCACTTCCGCCAGGATTACCCCTATCGAGAGGAGGACGAAACCGACGATTCCCGCTATGGCTGTCTTCATAATTATCCGCTTCCGCACTTTCGGAAGGGACGCCGGGAGCGGGTCCTGAATAACGACCGTGGGCGTGGATTGAAGCTCCTGCGCGTAGGCCGCCTCGCGATCCGTCGTGGCCTGCGTATAAACCTGCTCGGCGAGCTGTATTGCGCGGTTGAGGCGTTCGCGCTCCAAACCGGCGGACGAATATGCGGGCGCCGCCCGGTTGCCGAAATTGAAGGCCCGGAGGCGCTCTTCGGCGCTTGCGAGCTGAGCAGCGGCATTCTCGACACGCGCTTCCTGCGCAATGCGCAGCTGTTGAGCCTGCGCGCGCGACGTGCGGACGAAAATCTGGCTTGCGCTGTCTACTACCCGCGACGCGATGAGCCGCGCCAGCGCGCTGTCGCGGTGGCGTATTGCGACGGTGACTGTTCCCGTCTCCTTGTTGGTGCCCACGCCAAGACGTTTTTGCAGCTGCTTCTGCACTTCTTCCGGTTCGTTGCGCGTGTACGGCTCGCCAAGGATTCGGTCGATTATGCGGTCGTTTGTGCCCGCGCCGATCGGCGAGAAGCCCACACTGGCCAGCACGGTTCTGGACTGGATCAGCTCGACCATGCGTGCCGGCGTCAACTGATAGCCGGTCTGGAGCGTGGCCCCCGCGAGGGCCGCAATTCCACCAAGCGCCGACGATGACCTGTTGCTGATGACCGGCGTCAACGACAGCTCAGCCTTGTACCTCCGGGGCTGAATCGCGGCAATCCCACCCGTGATCAGGCCGATGAGAATCGCGCCCAGAACGATCTGCCTGCGCCTCTCCAGCAGTGCCGTCATGTAGGTCAGCGCATCGACGCCTTCCTCGACGTATGGTTCTCTAACGGTTACTGCCAAGTGGCTCCCCTGCTGTTCGGGCTGAAACTGCGCCGCGCAATACCCGGATGAAGAACACAATCAAACCAATCGCAACGACGGTCGCAGTCAAGCTGTTGTAAATCCAGAACCACGTTATCGGCGTCCAGAATATGGTGACGTAGGCAATGATGAGCAGCGGGACAGCGCTCCAGCGTCCCTCGGCCACCAGGCGAAATCCCGTTCCTCCGATGAAGCCGAGCATGACGAGAATCGTCAGGGCTCCGGGGATTGTGAAATCCTGAATCAGAGGGCGGAAACCAGTATAGATATTACTTGACTCGCCCGCGATGAGGTCTACCACGGAGTCGAAAAGGCCGGGGATCCGCTGGCTGTAGCCCAGCATCTCGAGCGGTCCGGCGAAAGTGACCTTGCCAAGTGATGGACCGAACGGCTCGCGCCAGTATTCCGTGAGCCATTGGGAGAACACGGTCATGTGGCCGAATGCCGACGTGAGAAGCTTCACCAGGACGATGTTGAGCAGCGAGGTATCGGTCGAGGCCATTCGCGCAAGACCAACGGCGAAGAAGAAAATGGTTACTGTCGCGCCGACGAGTCCGGCGACGAGAATGTGACCTTTCGTAAAAACCGCGAGTTTGCCGAATCGCAGCCGCGTCGCGAAGTAGGTTGACAGGAACAGGACCATCGCGAAGAGCACGGCGGCCTTCGTGGTCTGAAGCACCGTAACGGCGATTGCGGGGATGAACGAAGCCAGCGCGAGCAGTTTCCACCGTGCCTCGCGCTTGAGGACGAAAAAGATGCCGCCTACTGCTGGCGCGAGGTAAACGAAGGGAAGCAGCGCCTGGCTGAACGGAGGAGGGGGAGGCGCCCCGGTTTCTGCGTAGCGCTGGATGTAGAGCTGGTTCGACACCACCACGAGTTTCTCGATATCGAGAACCTCAGAGAGCGAAACCGAGGATCCGGCGACGAATGCGACATTGGAGCCGACCCCCAGAACAATCGCCACGGTAAGAATGAGCCCGAAGAGTTTCGTTTCGCGATCGGTCGGCGGAGAATGGCGCGCGATCAGCCGGGTCCGGAACCCCCAGTTACCCGCAACGGACCCGAGAGTAACCGCCATGCTCGAGACGATGAGCCATGCTATGGCGTTCGGCCCGACCGGTTCCTTCGGGGCGAGAATGAGCGGCAGGATGCCCGCAATGCACCACCAGAGCGCGAAAAACGCGGAAGGCTGAAGCCAGGTGCCTGCCAGCGACCGCATGGCAACGGCCCAACCGATCAGCAATGTCGACAGGCTCAGCGCCATTACGTTCGTCAGCACTGGCGAATCACCTCGCAGGCTGCCGGTTCAGAGGGCGGAACTGATGCCCACGCATTGGTCAGAGTCTCGCGAGGTATGAGCCGTTCGCAAGATACCAGTCGACCGTCAGACGAATTCCGGAATCGAAGGTCTCCCGGGCGTGCCAGCCAAGCTCGCGCTCGATGCGCCCGCTGTCGATTGCGTACCTGAAGTCGTGGCCCAGCCGGTCTGTCACGCTCGTCAGCAGGTCAGCGTACCGCCCCGAACCCCTTGGCGCCAGCTCATCGAGTATCGCGCAGATCTGGCTCGCGATGTCGATGTTGCGGCGCTCACTCCTCCCGCCAATCAGGTATGTCTCGCCGTCCTCGCCCTCACGGATCACGAGGTCGATCGCCGCGCAGTGATCCCCGACGTAGAGCCAGTCGCGAACGTTGAGGCCCGCGCCATAGATAGGAATCGGCTTCTCCGCGAGAGCCGAGCGGATCACGGTCGGAATGAACTTCTCGGCGTGCTGATACGGCCCGTAGTTGTTCGAGCAATTCGTGATCGTCACCGGCAGGCCGTACGTGTGATGATACGCGCGCACAAGATGATCCGATCCTGCCTTGCTCGCCGAGTACGGGGAGTTAGGCGAGTAGGGAGTGGCCTCGCTGAACGGAGGATCATCCTCGTTCAGGCTTCCGAACACCTCGTCGGTCGATACGTGATGGAATCTCACCCCGCTGCCGAAACGGCCCTGCCACGCGGCACGCGCCGCCTCCAGGAGCGTGAACGTGCCAACCACGTTCGTGGTGATGAATGCGGCCGGGCCCGTGATCGACCTGTCTACGTGAGACTCCGCGGCGAAGTGGACGATCGTATCGATTGCGCTGTCGGCGAGAATCGAGTTAACGAGCGGCGCATCTGTGATGTCGCCCTTCACGAAGGCGTGGCGGGGATTGCCTATGACGCGTGCCAGGTTGTCGAGCGATCCGGCATATGTAAGCGCGTCGAGCGTCGTCACCTTCACGGTGTCGTCGGTGTCGAGTAAGTGCTCGACGAAATTCGCTCCGATAAATCCCGCGCCGCCCGTCACGAGGACTGACCGCGGGACATGGGATGCTTCGCTCAAGTCATTTTCTCCACTGTTTCACGCAGCGCGTCGCGCCAGTCGCGGGGACGCAGGCCGAAGGTCTCTTCGAAGGATGTGGTATCGAGAACAGAATAAGCGGGACGTCGCGCCGCCGCAGGATAATCCTTCGTCGGGACAGGAGTGACAGCACCCGGATCCCTCCCGGCAAGCCTGAAAATCTCGCGGGCGAAATCATACCACGTTGTCTCGCCGGCGTTTGCGAAGTGCCATGTGCCGGACACTGCGGGACTCTTCTGCATGGCGGCAGCAACGACGAGAAGCGCGTCAGCGAGATCCCCAGCCGCAGTGGGGCGGCCGACCTGGTCGCTCACGACGCGCACGGGTTGGCCCCCGGAAGCAATCCGAAGCATCGTCCGCACGAAATTGCGCCCGCGGTGGCTGAACACCCACGAGGTGCGCACGATCGCGAATCTTCCGGTCGCCTCGCGAACCTGCTCCTCGCCGGCGAGCTTCGACTCGCCGTAAGCCCCAATCGGGTGTGGAGGATGGGAGACAGGGTAGGGAGCACTCGCTGCTCCGTCGAAGACATAGTCGGTGGAGATCTGCACGACACCCGCGCCCGCCTCGGCTGCGCTGCGCGCAAGATTCCCGGCACCATGGGCGTTTACGAGCATCGCGGCGTCGCGATTCGATTCCGCCTCGTCAACCGCTGTGTAACCTGTCGCGTTTATGACTATATCCGGCCGCGAACGCCTGATTGCATCAGCGACTGCGGCGCTGTCTGTCACGTCGAGCTGCGAGTGATCGAGCGCGACGCATTCAATC
>JBBQZF010000195.1:0-5358 GCA_038208015.1 Gemmatimonadales bacterium | reverse complement strand
CTGCTCGTAAAGCGCGTGTCCGGTTTCGTGCATTACTGCGAGAAACCCGCTGGCGAAGTTACGAGGATGATATCTCGCCGCTATGCGAACGTCGCCGGGCCCTATCGTCGTGCAGAAGGGATGCGGCCCGAGGTCGAAGCGGCCACCTTCGAGATCGAAGCCCAGCTTCCCCGCGAGCCCCTCGGCGAAAGCGCGCTGCTGGTCGAGCGGAAAGTCTCGATCTAGAATGTGAGCCAGCGAAGGCTTGTCGCGCAGGGATTCAACAAGTGGAACGAGCTGGGCGCGAAGGTCGGTAAAAAGTGACGACAGCTGCTTTGTCGTCATGCCGGGCTCGTAGTCTTCGAGAAGAGCGTCGTACCGCACTCCGGTATGACCGATGGCATCCGCTTTCTCGCGGGCCAGCGCGAAAGTCTTGTCGAGCCATGGGGCGAAGCTCTCGAAGTCATCCCTTTCGCGAGCGTCCGCCCAGGCCCGGGATGACAGCGCAGACACGCGCGCCATTTCCTCGACGAGTCTCCGCGGCAAGCGGGTTTCGCGGTCGAAGTCGCGCCTGAGCTCTCGCACGTTTACGGCTTCGGGGCTTTCGGTATCGCTCACCAGCGATGACGCTTCGACAGTGCCGAGCAGCTCGCCAAGGCGTGGGTCGGTTGCGCGGTCGTGCGCGAGTCCCGCGAGGAGTGCGAGCTGGTCGCCGCGGTGCTTCACGCCGCCACGCGGCATGTATATCTCGGAGTCCCATTGCAGGAGTCCGGCACACGACGACAGAACGGTTCTTTCACGCGAGAGACGGATCAGCTCGGCGTATGCTTGCTCAGGATTCACTATTGGTCTCTGAAGGGCTTTCAGTCGTCAAAGTAGCGCATGTGAACGGGGAGCGAGTCCACCGGCGGCTGAAAAGGCAGCCTGCGCATGCGGATGAAAGGGGGGAGCTCCAGCCGACTTGACCTGTTGCAAATAGCTGTTAGATACAATCACTGAACCATCCGTTCATCACATCGAGGCCCCCAAATGCACCTCTGGAAACGCACAAGCCTGCTTCTCGCGGCATTGTCGCTTGCTGCCTGCGGCGAAACGGAATCCCCCACGGCGTCTACCTCTCCAAATGCTCCCAGCCTGTCGGTTCAGGCGGCCGGGGGTGATGTGATCCCTGATCATTACATCGTGATGTTCAAGAATGGGGTGTCGGATGCACCAGGACTGGCTCGAAGCCTTGCAGCCGCTCATGGCGGGCAGCTGGGCTTTACCTACAGTCATGCAATCAAGGGCTTCAGCGCCCGCTTGAACCCCAACGCGGCGGCAGCTCTCGCGCGCAATCCGAACGTGCTCATCGTCGAGCCCGATCAGATCTTCACTGCAAGCGTCACCCAGTCGCCTGCTACATGGGGGCTGGACCGGATCGACCAGCGTGCGCTGCCGTTGAGCAATTCCTATACATACGAGAATACAGGTGCCGGGGTCAGGGCGTACATCATCGACACCGGTATCCGCCTGACGCACAACGATTTCGGCGTCAGGGCCACGGCGGGTTTTGACGCAATAACCTCGGGCGGGACTGCAAATGACTGCAACGGTCACGGCACGCATGTAGCCGGTACAGTGGGAGGAGCTACTTACGGCGTCGCGAAGGGCGTCGCGCTCGTCGCCGTGCGAGTGCTGGATTGCAACGGCAGCGGCTCGACTTCCGGCGTCATAGCTGGTGTGGACTGGGTTACCGCAAACCACGTGAAGCCAGCCATAGCCAACATGTCGCTTGGCGGGAGCACCTCGAGTACACTCGACGCCGCAGTGTCGAATTCAATTGCTGCCGGCGTTGGCTATTCCCTGGCAGCGGGCAACGGTGACCGGTTTGGACGCCAGCTCGACGCGTGTAACGGCTCACCTTCCCGGGTCGCCGCGGGGATGACGATTGGCGCAACCGACAATACCGACAAGAAAGCTTCATGGTCTAACTACGGTAACTGCGTCGACTTCTTTGCACCCGGCGTGAGCATCACCTCGGCATGGCATTCGAGCAATACCGCGACCAATACAATCAGCGGCACGTCGATGGCAGCACCGCACGTGGCAGGCGCCGGCGCACTGTACCTCCAGTCAAACCCTGGGGCGACGCCATTGCAGGTACGCGATGCGCTCTATGACCTCACGACGAAAGGTATCGTGACCTCATCGAGCACCGCTAACAACCATCTCCTCTACGTTGGAGGAATCGGCGGCGGCGGTACCCCGGCGAACAACCCACCGACTGCCAACTTCACATTCAGCTGCTCAGGCCTCACCTGCAACTTTACGGATGCGAGCTCTGATTCGGACGGCACAATCGCGTCGCGTAGCTGGACTTTCGGCGACGGAGGCTCATCTACCGATGCGAATCCTTCGCGTACATATGCCGCCGGGGGAACCTACACAGTCGGTCTTACGGTCACTGACAATGGCGGCGCGACAAATGCCATCTCGAAGCCTGTGACGGTGACGGCACCGGGCGGTGGCGGCGGCATCACACTCAGTGCCACCGGATACAAGGTTCAGGGGAAGAAGACTGCTGATCTCGAATGGTCGGGGGCGAGCGGCGACAACGTTGACATCTTCCGCGGCACGACAAAGCTCATAACTGCCAACGACAATTTCCACACCGACTACACCGGACAGAAGGGTGGCGGCAGCATCACCTACAAGGTCTGTCAGACAAACTCGACGACAACCTGCTCCAACAGTGTGACCGTAACGTTCTAGCTGGTTTCAGCGTGACCGGCGGCGGCGAGCCCGTAAGGGGCGCTACGCCGCCGGGCAACCGCCTCCGCAGTAATGAGCACAGCTCTTCGCGGCCTCAGCCAGGCTGGCATAGTGCAGCGGATCGCCGAGGGGGGGTTCACGCCGGTCCGGGTACATCGCGCTGCTCCTGATCCGAGATCTCGACAAGAAGCGGAAAGTGATCTGATGCAGTTCGTACCGCCTCGGGCGACCGCACGACCTCGCAGGCTATGAAACGGGAAGCGTACCCGGCGGGCGTAAAAACGTAGTCGAGCCTCACATGCGGATTCCAGACAGGGAAAGTATATCCTCGGTCGCTCTCCATATCCGCATTCAGGGCGCGCCACGCGTCGACGTAACCCTCGGACTGCATCATCTCGATCGTGCTGCGCGCGATATCGCGCCCGCTTGCCCAGATCATCCCCTGAATCCACCTCGGCATGTGCGAAGGGTCGAGCACCTCTCCCGGAGCCAGGGCGTTGAAGTCGCCGGCGAGGATGTGAAACGCGAATGCGTGTTCCTCCTTTATCAGCTGCTCCTTGATTCCATCCAGAAGACCTCGAAGCTCGCGCGCGCGCTGCCTTTCACTCCACTTGGAGAACCACGCGCGCAGATGCAGCACGAACAATCTCGGGAAACCGTCAGCGAGTGAGACCTCGAGGATCGCATGCCGGGTTCGTGGGGGGTAGCGCCAGGCATACCCCGTCACCGGCACTTTGCTCAGGAAACCGGTCGAGTGCGACCGTTTCGATCCCGAGTACGGAAATCCCGCCAGGCCGGCAATCTGCTCGACGACGGCAGGATCTCTCGCCTCCTGCAGCGCAACGACATCAGGGTTCGCGGCCTTTATCACTTCCGCGATCTGCTCGGCGCGACCAACCCCGCCCTCGCGAATGTTGTAGGTGAGGAGCCGCAAGACTACTCTCCCGCCTCTTCTTCCTGTGGCTGCTTCAGCAGCACGAGATATGGCTGGTCCATCGTCGCATCTCGAACATTCTGCACCAGCGACGTAGTCGCCTGAAGATTCACTGGCCGCTGCACCATCTCGCACAGGCGCTTTCGAAGTGGCGAAAGTTGCGGAGACGCGAAAGGATGCTGCTCACTGAGCGGCACAGAGTGGATACCCGGGATGTGGAATTCACGAAAGAGCATCACCATGTCGCCCCCCACGAAAGTCACGTCGAGATCGCTCGTTCCCGGGCCGTCGGCGTCGAATGGCTGGTCAGACCCGTGCTTGTGACCCGTTATCGAGCTTCCCCGGAGAATCACATCGACTCCAGCTGGCGTCGTCCTGGTGATCTCATGTATGAATTCCTCGAACTTCGCGGGGTCTCCCCCGAAAGCGAGCCGCGTCACCCGCTCCCGGATCTCGCGCTGTGCGTCGGCGTCAGCGGGCTCCGCGCCTCCATCCGTCGGATCCGCCAGCTTCAGGTCTGATGTGTCGCTGCGTGTCTCTTCAGGCATGTGAGTTGGAGTTCGAGGAGGTACCGTGCGCCGGGACTTACCCGTGCAGTGCAACCTTCCTGCCGAAGGCAATCGAGGTATTCCCCCGGGCCTGACGGTTGGGCACATTCGCAGGCTCACCCCACTCATTCTCATGCGCATCAACCGACTGGTTTTTCTGGCTCTCGCGACCTCTGTCGCGTGCACATCAGCACAGCAGCCAGTCTCCGCGACGCCATCCGGCGTCAAGCAGATGCGCGTTGTCGGCTATCTCGCATCGTGGGGAGTGCGAAGCAAGGGAACAAAAATCGCCGAACTCCCCGGTAAGGACCTCACCCACATCTTTTATGCTTTCGGCAGAATCGGCGACGACGGCCACGTAGGACTCGGCGACCCTTGCGCAGATATCGGAGTCTGCGAAACCGGAAATCCCACTAATCCCGGTGGAAACTTCGCCGAGCTGCGGCGGCTGAAGCAGCTGAACCCGCATCTGAGGCTCGTCGTTTCAATTGGTGGCTGGACTGGATCAGGGAAGTTCTCCGACGCGGCACTTACCGACTCGAGCCGACGGCTGTTCACGGAGTCGGCAATCGACGTATTCATTCGCCAGACTCAGGGGCTTTTCGACGGAATCGACCTCGACTGGGAGTTTCCGGTATCCGGCGGACTCGAAACCAATGTCAGGCGACCAGCCGATAAGGAGAATTTCACGCTCCTTCTGGCCGAGCTGCGGCGGCAGCTCGATGCGGAGGGGGCGAGGGATCGCCGGCATTACGAGCTCGCGATCGCGGTATCGGCAAACCCGAGGGCGATCGCCAACCTCGAGATAGAGCGAATCGTGCCTCTGCTCGATTTCATAAACGTGATGACATACGATTACCACGCCGGGTCGAGCCGGACGGGATTCAACTCACCGTTGTACGCGGCAGAGGGAGATCCCACTCCGTCTTTTAACGCTGACGTATCGATTCGCGCGTTTCGAGAGGCCGGCGTTCCCGCAGCAAAGCTTCTCGTTGGGATTCCGTTTTACGGACGTGCCTATGGCGGCGTGCCGAACGTCGATGCTGGACTGTTTCAGCCCGGTGGCAGACCGGAAGGGTGGCGCGGCGGCGACGGGGACTGGAAAACACTTTCCCGAACGCGTCTCAAGGATCCGCGGTATGTCCG
>JBBQZF010000194.1:0-5363 GCA_038208015.1 Gemmatimonadales bacterium | reverse complement strand
ACGGCACTCATCGGGATCGTCGTCCTGTTCGTCCTCAACTGGAAGCTTACGGCGGTAATGATCGTCGTGCTCATGGCTTTCGGGGCGCTGATGGCTGTCGCTTTCGCGCGACTGCGGCCGCTTTTCAGGGAGCGCAGCGTGATAAACGCCGAGGTGACCGGGCGACTCGCAGAATCACTAGGCGGAATCAGGATCCTCAAGGTGTATGTCGCCGAACATCGTGAGGAGCGGCTGTTCGGCGAGGGCGTCATGCGGCTGTTCGACAATGTGAAGCGCTCCATCACGGGGACATCGATTGTCGGCACTGGCGCAACGCTCATCATCGGTACGATCGGGGTGTTGATAATCACCATTGGCGGGCGGGCGATTCTCGACGGCTCGATGACACTGGGCAGCCTCGTCATGTACATCTTTTTTATCGGACTCGTGGCCGCGCCGCTTGTTCAGATCGCGTCGGTGGGGACCCAGATCAGCGAGGCGTTCGCTGGTCTCGACCGGATTCGCGAGATCCGGGACATGGCGACGGAAGACAAGCAGGATGAGAAGCTCGAGCCGCTCGGCGAGCTGGAAGGGAAAGTCGAGTTCCGGGACGTCCGTTTCGAGTATGTGAAGGACACGCCGGTATTGAAAGGCGTTTCGTTTGTCGCTGAAGCGGGGTCGACAACGGCGCTCGTGGGATCGAGCGGGTCAGGGAAGAGCACACTGATCGGGCTGGTGATGGCGTTCAACCGTCCTGACGAAGGTCAAATTCTCGTGGACGGCCGCAATCTCGACGGCCTCAGGCTGCGGGACTATCGATCACAGCTTGGCGTGGTTCTCCAGGACAATTTTCTTTTCGACGGGACCATTCGCGAGAACATCGCGTTCGCCCGGCCGGAGGCGACCGAAGAGGAGGTTCGCGACGTCAGCCGCATCGCTCATTGCGACGAGTTCATCAGCGGATTCGAGCACGGGTATGACACCATTGTCGGCGAGCGCGGCGTCAAGCTTTCGGGGGGCCAGCGCCAGCGCGTTGCGATCGCGCGGGCAATCCTCGCCGATCCGCGGATCCTGATTCTCGACGAGGCAACGTCGAGCCTCGACAGTGAGAGCGAGGCGATGATACGGGACGGGCTCCGCTCGCTGCGGAAGGGACGCACCACATTCGTCATAGCTCACCGGCTGTCGACGATCGAAAGCGCAGACCAGATTCTCGTGCTCGAGGCGGGTGAGATCGTCGAGCGCGGCACCCACGGGGATTTGATGACTCTTGAGGGGCGCTACCGGCATCTCTACGACAAGCAATATGGAGTTGAACGGGACCGGTTCATCAATCCCGGCGAGGATTTCACCCCTGAGCCACCGTCGCCACTGGAGGAGATGGGAGCGGCTCAGCCGCCCCGCCAGCTCTGAGATACGCCATCTGCTCGAGGCGGCGGACACGCTCGCGGAGCGGCGGGTGCGTGGCCATCAGGTTCGCCATCCGCCCCTCGCGCTCGTCCCATTTCGAGTGGTAGGGGTCGGAGATACAGAGCGCCGCCGAGCTCTTCGGAATCGCCGTCGGCTGGATTGTGGAAGTGCCGAGTTTCGTGAGTGCCGACGCGAGCGCTCCCGGGTTCCTCGTGAACTGCGCACTCATCGCGTCAGCGAGATATTCGCGTGAGCGCCCGACCTTCATGACCATGAAGCGGGTGACGAGAGGGGCGATGATCCAGCTCACAATCCAGAGCACGAACAGTATTACCACGAGCGGTCCGGTGCCACCGCCCCTGTCGCTGCTCGATCTCGAACGCCTCCCGCCGCCGTAGAGCATCATCCTGAAGCCGCCCTGGTGCAGGATCGCGACTGCGCCGACGAGCGCTGTGAGGAGCGTCATGAGCCTGACGTCGAGATTCACGATATGGCCCATCTCGTGGGCAACAACCGCCTGAAGCTCCTCGCGGGTCAGGTCGTTGAGCAGCCCTTCGGTGACCGCGATGTAAGACTGATGAACCTTGATGCCAGTGGCGAAAGCATTCGGATGGTCATCGGGCACGATCCAGATGCCGGGCCGTGGAGCTCCGGAGGCGATAGCCATCTCTTCGACGACGTTGACGAGGCGCTGCTCGGGTTCGTTTGCCGGAGTTTCTATCTCCCTCGCACCGGTCGCCTTCAGGAGCGCGACCGGGCCGAAGCGGTAACCGGCCCAAGCCATGGCAGCGGCGATTGCCGTAAGGAACATCCCGACAAAGGGCACCACATGCGTGGTGCTCTGGCCATAGGCGTTGACGGCGTCCCGGGTGGCGAGATACCAGACGAGGTCGCCGCCGAATCCGAGCCAGGCGATGAACAGAATGAAGCCGGCGACTAGCCGGCGGCTGGCCTTCCTGTTCGCCTCCTGCTGGGCGAACAGGTTGCCACCGGTCGTCATCCCGTTGGCGTTCCGAACGACAGATCGACCTTCGGCACCGCGCGCTCGCTCTCGTCAGTGATTTCCCAGAGAGTTGCGGGCGACGCTCCGGCCATTCCGGCGAACAACATCGTCGGGAAAGTCTGCTGCGCGGTGTTGTACTGTGTCGCGGTGTCGTTATAGAGCTGCCGCGAGAAGCTGATCTTGTTCTCGGTCGCGGTCAGCTCTTCCTGAAGCTGCGCGACGTTGCCGGTTGCCTTGAGGTCCGGATAGGCCTCGACCACGGCGAGAAGCCGGGAGAGCGCGCCAGTAAGCTGCGTTTCCGCCTGCGCCGTTGCTGCGACGTTGCCGGTCGTCGATGCGGCTATCGCCGTACTGCGCGCGGCAACCACTGCCTCGAGCGTCTGCCGCTCGAAGCCCATCGCCCCCTTCACCGTCTCGATGAGGTTAGGGATAAGATCGTGGCGGCGCTTGAGCTGCACGTCGATCTGCTTCCAGGCGTTGGCGACCTGGTTCTTGAGCGAGATCAGCCGGTTGTAGGCGCTGATTCCGAAGAAAACGACACCAGCGACCAGAACGAGAAGTACAATCGTGAACATCTAACTCCTCCCGGAGCGTGATTGTCAGGCAACCTGCGCGGGCGGCGCCGCGTCCATTCCTGAAAGATAGCGTAACGGCAGTGCGGAGCTATTGAAAATCGGCCTGCCACGGGATATTACGAGTCGCGTGCCCCGACCGTTTCGATTTGCGCCCCCGGCGCTGCTGGCTCTTGCCGCACTCCTTCAGGCGTGCGATGCGCGGCTTGCTGTCGACGCTCCCCCGCCGGCAATGCTGGCGGACACGGATACGCTGCCCACGCTACCGACGTCGACGCTCGACATCCCGCTGACCTACGACCTGACGCCTATCGTGCGGGCGCTGGAAGGCGCGGTGCCGAGGAAGTTCGGGGACATCGACGAGCGAAAGCCGCTCTCGAACCCGCGGATGCAGATTGCCTACGAAGCGACGCGGGGCCCTTTTAGCGTGTCGCTCGACGGCCAGACCGCACGCCTCACGTCCGTCGTCACCTACAAGGGGCGGGGATTCTACAATCCGCGCGTCGGTCCGAACATCTCGAGCTCGTGCGGAATAAGTGATGAGCAGCCGCGCGCGCGCATTTCGATTGCCACGAATCTCAGGATTACGCCTGAATGGAAACTGCGGGGACGGACGCGGATCGCCAGCGTGGCGCCGTATAGCGAAGATCGGCGCGACCAGTGCCGTGTCACCGCCTTCAGGATCGACGTGACGGAGCGGGTGATAAACGCCACCCGCAGCGCGCTCGAGAAACAGCGGCCACTGATCGACAGGCGGATCGCCGCGCTCGACGTGAAATCCCGCTTCGAGGACTGGTGGCACCTTCTCGAGCAGCCGATCCAGCTCACTGATAGCGTGTGGCTTCTTATCCGGCCCTCGGCGGTGAGAATGGGGCAGAACGTCGGTGCGAGGCGCACGCTCGTCACCGCGCTTGGCTTTTCCGCTTCGCCGGTTGTGACGACGGGGGTGAAGCCCGTCGTAACGCCGTCTCCGCTCCCTCCGCTCGCTGAGGCCGCGGTAGGCGACGGGCTGCACATCTTACTCGAGGGCGTCATTTCCTACGACCTCGCGACCGACCTGCTGCGCAAGCATCTGAAGGGCAGGAAGATCGAGCGGGCGGGGCAGACACTTCAGGTCAGGGACGTCCGGCTTTTCGGTATCGGCGGTGGAAAGCTCGCGCTCGAGCTGCGATTCGGTGGCAACGTGGCCGGACACATCTATTTTGTCGGCACGCCCCGGTACGATGCAGGCGCGAACGAGCTGTTCGTTCCGGACCTGGACTACGATGTCGGCTCGAGGAATCTTCTCGTCAGTGGCGTCGAGTGGGTAAGGCACGACGAAGTTCGCAACTTCTTCCGTGACAACGCGCGCTGGTCAGTCGGCGACGTCATGCAGACCGGGAAGGAACAGCTTGAGAAGGGACTCAACCGCGACCTCGCCCCGGGAGTGAGGCTCGCCGCCGAAGTGCAGCAGGTGCAGGGACTCTCGGTCCACGCACGACGCACCGCGATAAGGCTTCGTGCCCAGGCGGATGCCCACGCTCGACTCAGCGTAAATACAGTCAAATGAAAACTGACGAGGGGCTCGTACGGGCTGTAGGCGTTCGCGGTCTGACGGCCGGAATGATCAACTACATGATCGGCGCCGGAATCTTCGTTCTCCCGGCCGTGGTCGCCGCCAACGTCGGTGGCGCAGCAGTGCTCATCTATGTCATCTGCGCCGTCGCCATGGCCCTCATCGTCGCGTGTTTCGCCGATGCCGGAAGCCGTGTCTCGCTGTCGGGCGGAACCTACGCGTACGCCGAGGTCGCCTTCGGTCCGTACATAGGGTTCATAGTCGCCACCTCGCTCTGGTTCGGGGCTAATGTCCTGGCGAGCGCGGCAGTCGCGAACGTCTTCGTCGACACCATGGCAACCATATCGCCCGTATTCGGAAGCAGGACCGTCAGGGCGGTGGTCCTCATCCTGATGTACGCGCTATTCGCAACGATCAACATCCGCGGAGTGAAGCTCGGAAGCCGCGCGGTGCAGACCGTGACGCTGGCGAAGCTCACGCCCCTCCTGATACTGGTTGCCTTCGGAGTCTTCGCGGTCAATATGCAGAATCTCGCATGGCCGGGATTGCCATCGGGGGACGCAATCGCGCGGACGACGGTTATGCTGATTTTCGCTTTCCTCGGAATTGAATCCGCGCTTACCCCGAGCGGAGAGGTGAAGGATCCGGCGCGGACGGTTCCGCGCGCCATTCTGTCGACCCTGATCCTCGTGACCCTCCTGTACATGGCGATCCAGTTCGTCGCGCAGGGAGTCCTCGGCGCCGCGCTTGCCACGAACACCACCGCTCCGCTTGCCGAGACCGCACGGGTCGTGCTCGGAAACGGCGGGCAGATGCTGGTGCTGGTCGGCGCGGCCATATCCAC
>JBBQZF010000193.1:0-5415 GCA_038208015.1 Gemmatimonadales bacterium | reverse complement strand
CGATTGCTGCAACCCTCCACCGCTTGTCGGCTTGCGACGCGACCGGATGGTGGTAACTGGTTACCCGTGCCGTCTCGAATCCCGAATCTACCAGCGCCTTCGAGAACTCCGCCGCAGACGAGAAACGATCAGCAGGCATCTTCTCGAGCGCCTTCATGACCGCCGCCTCGACATTCGCCGGAATCGACTTTCGCTGTGCCGCGAGCCGCTGCGGCTCGGTGGTTATCACCTTCGCGACTATCGCCTGCGCAGTGGGCCCGGTGAAAGGCGGCTCCCCAGTCAGCAACTCATATGTGACTGCACCGAGCGAGTAGATGTCGCTGCGTGCATCAATGTCGCGCTCACCGGTCGCCTGCTCAGGACTCATGTACTGCGGTGTGCCGAGTGACAACCCTGTCTGAGTGAGCCGGCCGCCTCCAGCGTTGGTGACCGCGAGGGCGATTCCAAAATCCGCAACGACTGCCTGTCCGTCATGCAGAAGGATGTTCTCGGGCTTTATGTCACGGTGGATAACACCATGGCGATGCGCGTAGTCAAGCGCGCTCGAGACCTCGCGCGTTAGCCGCACTGCCTCGTCTATCGGAAGCTGACGCTCCCTGTGCAGGCGGCTGCGAAGCGATTCGCCCTCGACATACGGCATCACGTAGAAAAGCTGGCCGTCTGCCTGACCTGAATCGAACAGGGGCAGGATGTGCGGATGCTGCAGCGCCGCCGTCACGTGAATCTCTGCAAGAAAGCGCTCGGCGCCGAGCACTGCGGCGAGCTCGGGATGCACGACCTTCACCGCGACCTTCCGGCGGTGGCGCACGTCCTCGGCGAGGAAGACTGTGGCCATCCCGCCCTGCCCAAGTTCCCGCTCTATGACGTAGCGGTCAGCGAGAGCAGTAGCAAGACGCGATGCGGCTTCAGTCATTCGGTAAACCCGTGAGAGGAGCGGAGCCTGCGCCGTTCAGTGGGCACCAATGTGCCATTGGTCACGAAACCGCGCCAGCATCGCGACCCTTGCCTCAGGTTACGGCGGGGACGGAAGGAGGGAGAAGCCCGCAACGATGAAATGGTTGTCGAGCCCGAGAGCTTCGCGAATGTTGCGATCCGACATCACGGCAAAGCTCACAGCATCGGTGAACGAGAAATCGTGATCGGTATACCGGCTGAGCCAATCCGCCTCCGCAGCCGCTTCGTACTCCGGAGTGCTTGAAATCACGATGTTCGGAGCCCTCGACACCTCACGCAGGAATGCGATTGCCGCCGTCCGGTGGATCCGGCGCATTATCAGCGCATGCGTCTCGCCGATCACGAGATTCGTGGTGACAATGCGTCTTTTCTTCTGGACAGAATTGCGAAGCGCCTGGGCGACGCGGTCGTGAGCGGGGTTCTCGTTGTCGACGAGCGGAAACCACCCGCTGGTATCCACGAACAGCTCAGCGGGCACGTTTTGCCGGTTTCTTTGCGCCCCACGATGCGACCTCGCTATTGGCGAGAAACGCGTCATGTCCCACGGCGGCATCGAACGCGGGGTCCATGCGGCGCTCGTGCCCCGCAGCGATTCCGATCACTCGCAATGCGGGATGCGACGCCGGATCTGTCAACTGCTGCTCCAGCGCCGAGAGAGCGCGACGCAGCACGTCTGACTTTGTCGCGTCGAGCTGCACAACCAGACGCTCGAGCCTCGCCCTGTCCCCTTTATCCAGATAGACCTGAACGGGCTCCGCAACCCTTTGCGCGGCCTTATCATGACCTGGTTTCATGATCTCATGATACAGGTAATTAGGCGGGGAATCAAGCCGCCGGTTGGGCTCCCCCGGAGCTCAGCCGCAGAGCCGCGGCGACTGCCTCCTCGAACCCCAGGCTGGCTCCCTTTGCCGAGGCAGGTTGGACATTGCCCTCGTCGAGCGAGGCGTTCCCGATATACCGGTCGAGAAGAACATTCCAGAAAGTTCCCTGCACCTCGACGCCGATTCGCTGCCATTCGGATTTCGCCGCAGCAACGAGAGGCAGAGAATCAGGATTTTCACCAAGCCCGGCCAACGACATCCCGACTCCCTGAACATCGAAACTCATCTCCAGCCTGTCGCCGAGTGCCTGTGCGAGCACGAGGCTTTTCCCATACAAGCCGAGGCTCTTCGCGCAATCACCCTCGATGAGCGCGCAGTCCGCGAGGAAATGCCACCCGAAATGTTCGCTCCTCAGGTCGCTGTGCGCGCTGGCGTAAGCCAGAATTTCCCTGGAAAGGCGACGGGCTTCGCCAACCTTCAACAAGGCGACCTTCACCTGCGCGAGCGCTACCTTTGCGCGTGCGATCATGGCCGGATCCTTCTGCTCCTCCTGAGTGCGCAGGCATTCAATGAGAGTGACTTCGGCTGCAGCGTAATCGTTCGCCAGGAATTGCGCCCAGCCAATCCCTTCGAGCGCGAGCGAAACTTCCCCGAGATCGCCGGCCGAGCTCCACATCTCGACCGCCTCGCGCATGAATCTCAGCGAGCCGGCTCCGTCTCCCTGCCATCCGACCATCAATGCCATTCCCCACAGCGCGCGGGCGCGCGCGCGCGATGGAGGACCCGGCTCAGCCAGCGCCGCCGTCATGTGCTCACGGCCTTCGACCAGATGAGAGCGTGCCCACCAGAACCATCCGAGAGCCCCGGCCAGCCTGAGGTGTGCTTCGGGCCCGCCATCCCGTGCGGAATCAAGCGCGTTCCGCAGGTTGTCATGATCCGCCTCGAGTTTCGGAGCCCAGACACTCTCACGCGTATTCCGCTCAGCGTACGCCGCCTCGGCGAGCGCGGTGAAAACCGCGAGATGCCGTGCGCGCGCATTCTCCAGCTCGCCGGCATCGATGAGACGCTCGCGCCCATATTGACTCACCGTCTCGAGCATCCCGTAGCGGGTTTCGTCCGACACTTCGTCGGGCTGGACGATCACGAGCGACTTGTCGACAAGTCGTCCGACCGTCTCGAGTACCGCAAACTCGTCGGCGCCCGGTTCGCACATGCCCATCGCCGCCGAGAGAGTCCAGCCCCCGGCGAAGATCGAGAAGAACCTGAAAAGGCGCCGCTCGTCTTCGGGTAGCTGTTCGTAGCTCCACTGGATTGTCGCGGTAAGAGTCTGGTGCCGCGGCAGCACGCCGCGGCTGGAGCCGGAGAGGAGCCGGAACCTGTCGTCGAGACGCGCCCTGATCTGTTCGGCACTTAGCACCCTCGTGCGCGCGGCAGCAAGCTCGATTGCCAGAGGAATTCCGTCAAGCCGCCTGCAGATCTCCGCGATCGCTCCCGCGTTCGCTTCCGTTAACGAGAATCCTGGGGAGGCCATCACTGCGCGGTCCGTGAAGAGCCTGACGGATTCAACGTTCGACAGCTGTGCCGCATCGATATCCTTCCCACGCGGCGGGAGCGCAAGCGGCTTCACCGCCACTATCCGCTCGCCACTTATCCCGAGCCCTTCGCGACTTGTCGCAAGGATGGCCAGCGATGCAGACGAGGCGAGAAGCATGTCCGCGATACCAGCGCACGCATCGATCAGATGCTCACAGTTGTCGAGGACGAGGAGTGTTTTTCTTCCTGCCAGATGCTCGCGGACGACATCGAGAGACTCCTTGCCCGGAGTTTCGGGCAGCCGGAGCATCGATGCGATAGTTCCGGGGAGAAGCGCAGCTTCGCTCAGCGGAGCGAGATCGACCACCCAGACACCGTCGGGGAAATCAGGAAGCAGGCTTTGCGCGATTGCGAGGCCGAGCCGGGTTTTACCTGAGCCACCGATGCCCGTGAGCGTGAGCATGCGCGTTTCGCGCAGCATGTCGCCGCACTCCTGGATCTCTTTCTCCCGACCGATGAAACGTGTTCGCTGGTGAGGGATGTTGTTCGGCGACCGGACGACCATGGCCAGCGATTCGGGAGTCGTCGAATAACGTGCCGTCGCTGCCGCCGACAATGCTTCGGCGAATCGCACCGCTGTCGCGTGACGATCGTCCGGGTTCTTCGAGAGTGCTCTCGCGATCGTGTCTGAAACCGCTCCGGGGACCGACGGAGTGAGGTCAGTGATAGCGGGAGCCAGCGTTGCGACGTGCGCCGCGAGGACTGCGATACCCTGTGTTCCGGGGAAAGGTGGCCTGCCGGCGAGCATCTCGAAGAGGACGCAAGCCAGGGAATAGATGTCCGATCGACCGTCTACCGTGTCTCCCCTCGCCTGCTCCGGGCTCATGTAGTGCGGCGTGCCGACGACGAGTCCCGATCCGGTGAAGCCGGCTGCCTCGGGCTCTGCTGCCGCTGTCATTGCTCTGGCGATTCCGAAATCGGCGACGACGGCGATGCCGTCGGCGAGCAGGATGTTCTCCGGCTTTATGTCGCGGTGGACGATTCCGTTCCGGTGAGCGTGCGCGAGCGCGCTGGCAATCTCGCGCGTGAGACGCAGCGCCTCGTCGAGCGGAAGGGTTTTCAGCCGGTTGAGGTGGGCCCGGAGTGACTCGCCCTTGATGCATGGCATCACGTAGTAGAGCGTATCGTTCTCGACACCCGAGTCGAACAGCGCGACGATGTGCGGGTGGTTCAGTTGTGCCGCGATCTCGATCTCGAGCAGGAAGCGGTCGTGGGCGATCGCGGCAGCGACGTCGGGTTTGAGGACCTTTATTGCGACATCGCGGCGGTGCTTGAGGTCCGTCGCCAGGTAGACCGTGGCCATGCCGCCGCGCCCGAGCTCGCTTTCGATCCGGTAGCGGTCGGCGAGGAGGCTTGCGAGTCTGTCGGGAGTCGCTTGAGACAAGGTTGGTGTGGTCAGGGAATCGGGCTGGTCAATTTGCGGCGGGATGTCCGGGGAAGCCAGCGGCCGGGTGCGCGATTCCTTGCTTTTCGCCTATGCCCGTGGTTGCGAGTTTCGTCGTGACCTGAAGTAGAGGGCGTAGGCGGCGACGTTGATGAGAAGTGCGAAGATGCCGAGCGCGTACTGCGTATTGCGGGTGAGCCCGATCGGGTAAAGGATCGGCATGATGTAGTTGTCGATGAACCCGCCTTCGTATCCTGCCTGCCCTCCGCGGTGGCGGAGTGAGTTTTCGAGTGGAGTCAGCGGGCATATCCAGCCGGCGAATTCGATGAGGACTCCCCAGATCGCCACGGGGACGTGGGCGTAGATGAGCTTCGGCCAGCGGCGAAGGAGGAATCCGCCGAGCACGACAAAGACGACGAATGCCAGGTGGAGAACGAGAACTGCGTCAGCGAGGATGCGGTAGATCATCAGTGTTCGACCGCGGACGGATTCGCTCCGCAATCGAAAGCAACGGAGCGGTCCGGCGCGACACAGGCAACGCTACGTGTTGGGCAGGAAGCTGGAGCCAGGGAGCGTGATCGCGTCGACGACTGCGCGGTTGGCCGCGTTGTTGTTTCCCTCCCGTTCCATTTCCTCGAGAAGAATCGTTTTTACCTCACTGAT
>JBBQZF010000192.1:0-5423 GCA_038208015.1 Gemmatimonadales bacterium | reverse complement strand
GCGGCGTTTCGCTTCAACCCGCGCAGCTTGGCCCGTTTCATCGGGGAATTCCTGAATGCTGCCGAGAACTCAGCCTGCGACATTGCCAGGATTTCTCTTGCCAGCGCGGGTGCGTCCTTTCCGGCAATCGCCTCGCGCGGGGCGAGCGCCGATCCCTCATCGAGCTCGCGTGAGAACCGGACATTCCACGGACAGACGTCCTGGCAGATGTCGCAGCCATATATGAGCGCCCCGACCTGTTCCCGAAGCTCGAGCGGAATTTCACCGCGGGCCTCGATGGTCAGGTACGATATGCACCGTGTCGCGTCGAGAACGCGCGGTTCGATGAAAGCGCCGGTGGGGCACGCCTCGAGGCATCTCGTGCAGGTGCCGCAGCGATCAGCTTCGAATGGTGCATCCGGCTCGAGGTCAATGCCGAGCAACAAGGAGCCGATGAAGAAGAACGAGCCACGATCGGGATTTATGAGGTTGGTGTTCTTGCCGAACCATCCGAGACCCGCGCGCCGCGCGAGATCGCGCTCGAGGATCGGCCCAGTATCGACATACGACTTCCCGGGGACTGGCCGCCCGACTTCCTGTTCAATCCATTCGTGAAGCACGTCGAGCTTTCGCCACATCAAGTCGTGGTAGTCGTCGCCGCACGCATATCTCGCCACGGGTCCCGGCGGGGAGGCGCCACCATAGTCGAGCCCAACGACGAGCGCGCTCACGGCGCCGGAGAAAGGCAACCGGGTGTCGCCCCGCTTCTCAGCGCCCCTGGGCAGATACGACATTTCTCCGGCGTATCCCTTCGCCACCCAGTCCTGGAAGGCAGGGGCGGTCTCCGCGGGCCCGAGGCGGGCGATACCGGCAAGGTCGAACCCCAGCCCGTATGCCTGCGCCTTGAGGCGGTTTGCCAGCGCCGGATCGGCCGCCACGTCGATCACGGTCGCGCTGCCCACCGGGCATAACGCTCAACGTCAGCGGCTGGGGGAATGGCATCGTAGTCTCCGTACGCGGTGTACATCCTCCAGCGAACGTAGGTGCGGTCAGGCGCCGGAAGGAACGGAAAACGCGTATACCAGCCGCGAGCGCGGAAACGCCAGGCGACCCTGACGAGATCCGCAGCAAGCCGCGGCCGGGCCAGGGATCTTCCAATCAGGGTGAGCGCGAGTCGTGACCAGGGCATGTATCAGGTAATATAGGAAGCATGACACCCGAAGCTGATCGCGCAGTAATTGGATTGATTTCTGACACTCACGGGCTCGTGCGACCATCCGTGCACGCTGCCCTCCAGGGCGTCGAGCTCATCCTCCACGCCGGCGATGTCGGGGGCGCCGATGTCCTGACCGAGCTTCGCACGATCGCTCCGGTTATGGCGGTATCCGGGAACACCGATCCTGCCGGAGATCCGGACCTGCTGGAGACGCTGGTTGTGGAGAGTGCGGGCGTCAGCATACGCGTAGTTCATGGCCACCTGGTGGATGGGACTGAACCCGCCGGGCTTGCCGCCTCGTACGGAGAGCGGGTGATAGTCTACGGCCACACTCACCGGCAGCTGCTCACGCGGGTCGGCGACCGGATTGTCGTCAACCCTGGGGCAGCGGGCCCGCGGCGCTTCAACCTCGAGCCGAGTGTCGCGCGGCTCACGATCGAGAAGGGTGAGCCGGAGGTCGAGATTGTCGCCCTCGATTGATCTCGCTCCGGATGTCGTCGACATCTGGACGGCTCCGCTCGACGTTGACGACGCAACGCTCGACGAGCTTCTCCACCGCCTCTCCCCGAGCGAGCGGAAGCGCGTCGGAGCGCTGCTCGAGGAGAAGGCGGCGCGGCAGTACGTGGTTTCCCGGGCAATGCAGCGTCAGCTTCTCGCTTCGTATGCAGGCGGCTTGCCGGCCGACATCCAGTTCGGAATAGTCGCCATGGGCAAGCCGACGCTGTCGAAGCCGAACGATATCGGCCTCCAGTTCAACACTACCCACTCCGGGCGGCTGGTGATAATCGCAGTGACCGCGAATCGGGATGTCGGCGTCGACGTCGAGCAGATGCGACCCATCCCGCGCGCGATGGCGGTCGCGAAACGATGCTACTCGGCGGTGGAGTACGAGGGCCTTCTCGACCTCGAGGGAGAGGAGAGAGACCGCGCCTTCCTCGCGATCTGGGTGAAGCGCGAAGGGACTGCAAAGGCACGCGGAGACAGCGTGTGGCGCGGACTCGCTTCGTGGAAGCACGGAGAGCTCGAGCCGCTCGCCCGGGAGTTCACCGTGAAGCCACTCGATCTGGGGCCGGAATTTGTCGGAGTTGTGGTCGCCCGCGGGAGCGATTGGCGGATCGAGATGAGGGGCACTACGTTGGACTGAGACCGCCGGCGCGCGTCAGAGAAACGACGTGCCGTCGAGCCCGGGAGGAACGGCAAGCCCAAGGGCAGTCAACGCTGAAGGCATGACGTCGACTGTCCGCCTCGGGTGTCCGCTCACCCGGTGATTGGTCAGGAGGGGAACGAGCATGTGCTCGCGGTGGAGCGCGCCGTGCGACGACACGTGGGGAATCGGTTCGTACTTCGACCTGAAGTCCCAGTCACGCGAGGCGGAAATGATTATCTCTCCGCTTCTGGGTGAGTCGGACAGGCGCGCCACCTGGACAAGCGAATCGGGATAATCGGTCTCGAGTGTGATCTCATATGCGGCATCGTCACTGAGGCCGCGCTGAGCTCCCACCCCGATGGGATCTCCCGTGACCGGCTCATAGTCGATACCGCCGGCCTTCCAGGTCAGCCGTGCATAGCCGCGTCCGCGGGACCCGTGAATCTCGCATTCGCCGATGGCGCGCGGCAGAATCATCAGGTCAACCGAATCCCGCGAAAGAAGTGCATCGCGAATCGGCTTCCAGCGTGGCCCAAGGTCGGCCAGCCATGGCCGTGCCCGATGCGCAAGATCGAGGTAGAGGTGTGCCATCGCGTTGCCGCTCACCATCACCGCTACCTCGCCGCGGTTCGAAAAGACGAATGGATGCGCGATGGCGCGGAAGCCAAGGTCCTTCACCAGCCCGACCAGGTTCTCGTGATGCTCTACGGGCGAATGGCCGTGATCGCTCACGACCCACACGTGCGTATCCGCCCATTCACCACGCCGCTCGGCCTGGCCGCGCACGTCGGCGACGAGATCGTTCACGATGCGGAGCGCCTCATCGACGTGCGGTCCCGAGTGCCCGCGCTGATGGGAAGTCTTGTCGACCCCCGTGAGCGCGGCAAATACAAAATCAGGCCGCACTTCCTCGATCGCGTGCGATACCTGCGCTGCGATATCCCGGTCGATGGCGAGCCATCCGTCGACATTGCCCGTGAAATGCGTGCGTCCCGTCTTTACAGCAAACCACAGGCTCCTGCCGATGCGGCGGTCGCGCGGAAGTCCCCGGCATATGACGTTGAGCGCGCCGACACTCGAGCCGGCAAGCTCGAATATCGTCGGTGCCTTCGGGTCTAGGTCTGAATCGACGTGCCGGATCTCAGGGCCAACGTAGCTTCGCGAATGGCCGGGCAGCCGTGACGTGGTGCGCGTCCTGTCGTACCATCTCAGGCCGGGAAGCCCCACCGGGCCGGGATACCGTCCCATCAGGAACGGGGCATAAGCGGGACCCGTAACCGAGGGGAAAACTGTGGTTATGGTTTCAAGGCTGCCCTCGTCGCGCAGGGCGGAGAGTGCCGGCACCACTCCGCGCGCCATCGCGCCCGAGAGTACATCAGGTCGCGCGCCGTCGGCGACTATGACGACTACCGGCATCCGTCCTCCTGGTGTTCGCGGCGCGTGGGATTCCGCATTTCAGTGTTATGTTGCGAAGCGTTGTCGAGTAATCATTCTCGCCGGACCATCAAAGAGATGACGAAGAAGAAAACTACCGCGACGAAAGCATCGACGAAGCCGAAACGGCCCCGCCCGAAGCAACCCCGCACCGCCACTGGCAAGAAGGCAAATCCCGCTCTTCTTGCATCAGCGGAAGCAGAGGCCCGGGAAGGCACACGGGAACGCAGCGAGGAAGGCCACATCATGGCCGGCCGCCTGCCTCCCTCTCTTTCCGAGCCCGGAAGACAGGTAGGCGCGACGAGGACGGTTGACGATGCTATCCGCACGCACGAGGCGGTCACCGAGGACGAAAAATTCCTTCAGAGGCCGAACCCCGACTGGGATTTCACACGCACCGATCCGTGGCGCGTCATGCGCATCATGGGAGAGTTCATCGAAGGGTTCGATACCCTCGCCCCCATCGAGAAGGGCGTTTCGATCTTCGGATCGGCGCGCACACATCCCGAGGACCCGATGTACAAGTGTGCCCAGGAGGTTGCGCGACTCCTGGCCGAGGCGGGTTTTGCCGTGATCACCGGCGCCGGGCCCGGAATCATGGAGGCGGCCAACAAGGGCGCCCTCGACGGAGGAGGGAAATCTGTCGGATGCAACATCGAGCTCCCATTCGAGCAGGGCGCGAACCCGTATGTCGATACGCTGATCAACTTCCGGTACTTCTTCGTCCGGAAGACGATGTTCATCAAGTACTCTTTTGCCTTCGTCATCTTTCCCGGCGGCTTCGGCACCCTCGACGAGCTGTTCGAGGCGATCACGCTCATCCAGACCGGCAAGATATACCAGTTCCCGGTGATCCTGGTGGGACGGCATTACTGGGCAGGTCTGCTTCGCTGGCTCCAGTCCCGCGTGCTCGCAGAGCGCAAGATCTCATCGGGAGACCTTGACCTGTTGATCCTGACTGACGACCCGGCCGAGGCGGCGAAGGCCGTAATCGACGCGTACAACGCCCCGGCGATGGCGTCAAGGAAGCGCCTGGCGGCCGCGAGGCCCTCCACCTAGCGGCATCCGGCGCCCTCCTCTAGTTTGAATCATCGAGCGCTCGTCCGACTGAACGAGCGCTCGGCTTTTTTTTCTCACCGCACAGCAGTCAAGCCCATGATCGAAAAACTCAAGGCGACACTCGGGGCGGAAGCTCAAAAGCTCCAACACGAGCTCAACGTGATATTGCCCGCCGAGATCAGGAAGGCGGTCGAGCACGGTGACCTGCGGGAAAACAGCGAGTACAAGGCAGCTCTCGAGCGGCAGCAGTTCGTCCAGGCCCGGCTTGGACAGCTGAGGCAGCGGCTGAGCAAGCTTTCGTCGATCGACGTTACCCAGATTCCGCCCGATAAGGTGGGGCTCGGGTCGGAGGTTGTCGTCCAGGATGTGGAAACCGGGTCGACGGAGACCTACAACCTTGTCTTTGGCGATTCGGTTGAGTTCGAGGATGGCCATGTGAGCATGTCTTCCCCCATCGGCCTCGCACTCGTCGGCCGGGGCATTGGTGAGAAAACGATCCTCAAGCTTCCCGCGTCCGTGCGGAAGCTGAAAATCGTCGGCCTCAAGACGATACACGAGAGCTGACCCGTGCCTGCGGCCCGGATGTCC
>JBBQZF010000191.1:0-5454 GCA_038208015.1 Gemmatimonadales bacterium | reverse complement strand
TGTAGCCGACGACGCCCTGGTGCGCAGCGGCTATTGAGTCGAGTGTCGCGCGCAGGGCGGTCGTGTCGGCTCTGATCGGCGGCGGCCTCTGGGGGGTCTGCTGGGCGGAGCTCGTACAGGCAGTCGAGAGGGCCGCGAGGGAAAAACCCGCTGCCATGAGGCGGGTCGCTCCGAAGCGTGCCAGGTTAATGGGAAGCAGGGTGATACCTCTTTCGACGGTGGCGAGGAGGACAAGAATACCACTATCCGGTCCGGGCTGCTTCAAGCAGAAAACCAGGAGGTTGAGGAGACCAGTGAGGAAAAACGTGAGACCGGTGAGGTGTCGCGTTTCGTCGGCTGCGGCAGGGCTTCGAACGACATCCGTTCGATGTTCTTTTTCAAAATCAGAGAACCGTAGTTCACCGGTCTCACTGTATCTCACCGGTCTCCCAACCCCCCCCGTATTTTCCGCAGTCCGGTTGATCGGTGCGCCGGGCGTGCAACTTGCCCGACCCGGATGATGCACATTTAGCGACCTGTACACTCGAGGGCCAAAGAATGCCTGGAACCATATACGCACGAACCTCAGCAGCTCTTTTCATCTCCGCAATGGCGCTTATCGCGTGCGAAGACAGGGGTGCAGGTCCGGGCGATACCGGGATCGCGCTCGAAGCAAAGGGGGCGTCACCCCGCTCACCCGGCCCTGCGACCGGGCCCGCCGTTGTGCTCTCTGACGCGAACATCCTCTACCTGATCGATGCCGCGAACCGGGCGGATAGTGCCGCGGGCACGCTGGCCGCGACGAAGGGAACAAGTTCGGATGTGCGGCAGTTCGGCACGAGGATGGCCCGCGACCATCACGGGCTGCGAACGCAGGCACAAGCGCTTGCGACCCGGCTTGCGATCACGCCTTCGCCGCCCGCTGGCGATGCGACCCAGGCCGGCATCGACAGGGCGATGGCAATGCTCAACGGGGCGGGAAGAGGCCGCGACTTCGACAAGGCATATATCGACCACGAGGTTGCATACCACAAGACAGTTCTCGAGACCCTGATCGCGGGGATGAATGCGGCCCAGAGCGCGGAGCTCAAGAATCTCATCCAGAAGGCTGCGCCGGTGGTGCAGGGTCACCTCGATCTCGCGCAGTCAGTACAATCAGCCCTGCAGTAGCACTTGCTTCGCGGAGTCATTTTCGACGTCGACGGCACTCTGGTGGCGAGCAACGACGCTCACGCTGCATCGTGGGTCGATACGTTGTCAGAAGCCGGATTCGATGTGTCGTTCGGGATAGTTCGTGCGATGATCGGAATGGGAGGGGACAAGGTTCTTCCTTCGCTTGCCGGGATCGAATCGGAGACCGCGGAGGGCAAGCGGCTGAGCGACCGGCGGTGGGAGATATTTGAGCGCGATTACCTGCCGCACCTCGAGCCGACACCGGGAGCGCGCGCCCTTGTCGAGCGGCTTGGCGCCGATGGACTCGAGATAGTCATTGCGACGTCCGCGGGAGGCAGCGAGCTCGGAGTGCTGCTCGAGGCGGCGGGTGTTGCCGACCTCATAGATGGCGCGACGAGCGCAAGCGATGCGGAGGACTCGAAGCCGGACCCGGATATCGTGCAGGCCGCGGTCAGGAAGAGCGGCTTCGACCCGGACGAGCTCGTCATGATCGGAGACACTCCGTATGACGTGGAGGCCGCGATCGGCGCGCATGTAAGGATCGTCGCGCTACTCTGTGGCGGATGGTCGAAGGAGGAGCTCGGGTCCGCGACAGCGGTCTACAGCGATCCCGCTGACCTGCTCGCGTGGTACGAGCGGAATCCGTCGCTTCTCGAAGACCTCACGCGCTCATGACGACTCTCGACGAAATCCAGACCCCGTGTCTCGTTCTCGACCGGGGAATCCTCGAGCGCAATCTCGCGCGCATGAGTACCGCCATGCGCGGGCACGGTGTCGCACTCAGGCCGCACCTCAAGACGGCGAAGTCAGCCGAAGTCGCCCGGCTCGCTACACGAGGAGAGGCAGGCGGCATCACCGTCTCGACGCTGGCTGAAGCAGAATATTTCGCGGACCACGGATTCAGGGACATTCTCATCGCGGCTGCGTTGCCCCCTGCAAAGCTCGACCGGGCAGCGGGAGTCATCGCAAAGGGTGCGGTCGTTACGCTCGTGACCGACCATGTCGCGGGCGCCCAGGCAATCGCCGCGCACGATGCATCATTCCGGGCTCTCGTCGAGATCGATTCAGGTGATTACCGTGCCGGCGTGCGCGCATCGAGTGATATGCTCCCGGAAATCGGCCGGGCGCTGGGCCCGAAGCTTCGGGGAGTCATGACGCACGCCGGGCATTCGTATTCATGCAGCGACACGGCGTGCATAAAGGATGTTGCCGAAGGCGAGCGTATGGCTGTCGTAACGGCGGCGGAGCGGCTGCGCCGTGACGGACTCGAGTGCACCGTGGTGTCGGTCGGATCGACGCCGACGATGACCCACGCAGAGCGACTCGACGGTGTGACCGAGGCGCGGCCGGGCGTCTACATGTTTCAGGATCTCTTTCAGGCGGCGATCAGATCCTGCACCAGGGAGGACATCGCGATGACAGTGCTCGCTTCAGTAATCGGGGTGAACAGGCATGAGAACCGCTTTCTCATCGATGCGGGTGCTCTCGCTCTCTCGAAGGATCGAAGCACGGCCGGCACCCCAGGCGACGCAGGGTACGGAGAGGTTTGGGACCTCCAGGGCAATCCACTTGCCGGCGGCTGGGAGATCGAGAGAGTGTTTCAGGAACACGGGGCAGTCCGGGGCGCTGGACCGATTGACAACATTAAGCTCGGGGACAAGGTGAGAATCGGCCCGAACCATGCGTGCATCACCGCGGCGGCGCACAGCAGGTATTACGTCGTTGACGGGGGCCTCGAGGTCGTGGCGGAATGGGACCGCGTTAATGGCTGGTGATACCCGGCGTAGGGGGAGTACCGCAGTTGCGGGTCTGCGGATATATACAGACGAACAGGGTGTTTTCAGTTTTCCCGTGAGGCTCTCAATGAACTTGCCTGGTTTTGTTGCGATGCGCCGCATCGCCGTTGCCGCGGCAGTCACAGCAGTTGCTGCAGGCTGCACAGATTTTTCCACGACGCCGGCTTCACTCGGCCGAGTGACGGTTTCTGTCACTGACCAGAACAACGCGCCGGCGCCAACTCTCATAGTAGACCTGCTGCTGCAGGACAGGTCGACCATCTGGCGGAGCCTCCGCACAAGCCAGGACGGGACGGGTGAATTCGGCAAGCCGGACGGCGGCGTCATATCCCAGATCTACATAGTCCGGCTGACGCCCGAGGGACAGTTCCGGCTGGCGGATAACGAGACAAACGACAAGCCGGTCACAGTCGTGATCGGCCAGACTCACTCTGTCACGTTCAAGGTCGTGAGGGGGGTCGTAGGGCCCCCAGGTAGCTGAGCGAGGTTTAGTAGCGAAGCGCTACTAATTTCATTCAGTCCGTGAAGCAGGCGCGGAACCGAGCCCCTGCTTCACTGACTTGATGTTGACGAACTCCCGGATCCCGAACTCGCCGAGCTCCCGGCCGTAACCCGACGCCTTTACGCCACCGAAAGGGAGAGCGGGCTCCGACGCCACCATCGCATTGACGAAAACCATACCCGACTCGATGTCCCGGACGAATCGCTCGCGCTCGGCCGATTCGTTGGTCCAGACGCTCGCGCCAAGACCGAAGCGGCTGCTGTTGGCGAGAGAGATTGCTTCGTCGATGCTTCCCACACGCCACACTGACGCGACAGGACCGAACAACTCCTCGTCGCTCGCGGGACTTGAAGCCGGAATGTCCACGAGGACCGTGGGCTCATAGTAGAAGCCCGTGAGTCCGTCGGGAATTCGCCCTCCACAAACCGCGCGCGCTCCGAGCGAGACGGTCTTCTCTACCTGGGCGCTCAGCTCATCGCGGATATCTGCCGTCGCGAGCGGCCCGAGGTCGGTGGCAGGATCCATCGGGTCGCCCATCCTGATCGCCTTGACCGCGCCGACGAACTTCTCCAGAAACTCGTCGTAAACCTCATCGTGAACGATGAATCTCTTCGCCGCGATGCACGATTGCCCGTTGTTTATCATCCGCGCGGTCACGCCTGTTGCCGCAGCCTTCTTCACATCGGCGCTCGGCATCACGATGAATGGATCGCTCCCACCGAGTTCCAGGACCGCCTTCTTGAGGTTCCGGCCGGCAGACTCGGCAATCGAGCGGCCTGCACCTTCGCTGCCGGTGAGCGTCACCGCCGCGACGCCGGGATGAGAGACGATCGCCTCAACTTCGGCTGATCCGACAAGCAGGGTCTGAAACACACCTTCAGGAAACCCTGCGCGTGTGAGGACATCCTCGATTGCGAGGGCCGATCGTGGAACGTTGGATGAATGCTTGAGAAGCCCGGTGTTGCCTGCCATCAGCGCTGGAGCGACGAACCTGAATACCTGCCAGAACGGGAAGTTCCACGGCATCACCGCGAGAACGACACCGAGCGGCTGGAAGTATACCGCGCCTTCGCCGTCGAGCACGTCGACGGAATAGCTCGCGAGGAGGCGGGACGACTTGTCGGCGTAATAGCGGCATGCCAGCGCGCACTTTTCGACTTCGGCAACGGCGGCACCGATTGGCTTTCCCATCTCGAGCGTCATCATGGCGCCGAGGTGCTGCTTCTCCGCCACGAGAATGTCGGCCGCGCGGCGCATGCGGATCGCGCGGCTCTCGAATGATGTAAGACGCCAGGCGCCGAACGCGGCAGACGCCCTCAGAATCCGCTCCTCTAACTCGGTCGCAGTGAGGGCGGTGAAGGTCTCGAGGATCTCACCGGTAGCCGGATTCGTCGACGCGATGGGCATCCCCGCCGATCACTGGTACTGGATGTAGATCGGCGGCGGCGTGAGCCTGAGCACTTCAGACGGCGTCAGTATCGGATCTCCCTTCTTCGAATCGTTTCCGTAGAAGATCTTGAACCCCGTGAACTGAACCGGCTCCTTCGTTATGTAGTCCCGGTACGAGTCGTACTTGAGCCATGGCGCTCCCCACCCGTCCATGTCGATGACGACCTGGACGCGAGGGTCGAGCTTTATGTTCTCGGACCCGGTGATCATCCTGCGCGTGAAGCGGTGAACCACGAGAACCTTGGGCGGGAGGTTGTTAACGCGCGCGAGGTTCGACAGATAGTTCACCGTCCAGTTTATGTCGGCGGCGCTCATGGTTCCGATCTTCGAACCCGGGCGCTCTCCCCCCTTCATGGAGAACTCGGGATCGAGACCGAGGTGCACGTTCGGCCGCTTGAGGAACTGCTCGAGTCTTGGCACCTCCGTCATCACGTCGCTGAGCCCCACCTGGATGTCCAGGAATACCAGCGCATTTCTCGACTGTGCCCATGATGAGACTCGCTCGACAAGCGAATCAGCCATTCGGAGTCGGTATTTGCCGTCCCGTCCCGGTGC
>JBBQZF010000190.1:0-5474 GCA_038208015.1 Gemmatimonadales bacterium | reverse complement strand
CCTCTCCAACGATACGTCACGAGCTCGAGGAAACGCGGACCTTCGCCGGCGCGGATGGCGTCAACCGCCTCCCTTGTCACGGCGCGGATCGCGGCGAGATCGTTGCCGTCGGCGCGCGCCCATCCCATGCGATGCGCTTCCGCATAACGACAGACGGACGTGTCGGGCTGGCGAAGCGCGATGTGAAGGTGGCTCGAGAAAAAATTGTTCTCGCAGACGAACAGGACCGGCACCTTCATGACAGCCGCGAGATTCATCGACTCATGAAATGCACCCTCTTCGGTTGCGCCGTCGCCGAAGAACGAGACAGCCATGCTTCCGTTGCCATCCATCTTCGCGGCGATTCCTGCGCCCACGGCGATAGGGATTGTCGCCCCGACGATGGGCACGGTGCCGAACAGGTTGTTCTCGATGTCGATCAGGTGCATCGACCCGCCCATTCCGCGCGAGACACCAGTGTCCTTGCCCTGCACCTCGGCCAGAAGCCCATGCGGGGATCCGCCGAGCGCGAGGTAGTGTCCGTGCGAGCGGTGGGCGCCGAAGACGCGGTCGCCTTTCTTTACGTAGCTCGCTACTCCAACCGCAGGCGCCTCCTGTCCGATCGCGAGATGGCAGGGGCATTTCACGACGCCCTGCGAGACCATGTCGCCGATCTTCTCCTCAACTACGCGGATGAGGATCATCCGCTCGAGTCCGCTCTTCAGCTCCTCGGTGTCGGAAGGATCGACCGAGATCGGGTCGTGATAACGCTCCGCGTCGGCAAGGTTGCCGAGTGACGAGGCGGTTTCGTAAAGTGTCGACTCCAGGCTAGCCCGCATGGAATTTCCTCACGCGCTCGCAGATGTAGAGAACCTCGTCGTCTGTGAGCGATGTGTTCATGGGCAGGAGGAAACAGCGGGTGAACAGATTGTCGGTGAAGGGCAGGTCGAACTTCGGCAGGCCCAGCCCGTCGAAATGATGGACCGGCTTTCCCGCCCACTGGATGATCGTGCGAATTCCATCCTTTTCCAGAGCGGCTCGGAGCTCGTCGCGGCGACCCGACTCGACTTCATAATTCTGGTACACGTCGAAGTGGTCCGGATCGTTGTCGGGGCCAGGCGGCAGCACGAAATCATCGATCCCTTCGAGGCCGGCGCGATAGAGGCGCGCAATCTGCCGGCGGCGCTCTATCTCCTCGTCGAGCTTGCGCAGTTTCACGTTGAGGTCTGCGGCCTGGAGATTGTCGAGCCGCGAAGTGAGTCCCCACGTCACGACGAGTCCTGTCTCGTCGCGGCCGTGGTCGCGGAGCAGGGACATCTTTCGCGCCATGTCGGCGTCGTTCGTCAGGAGTACTCCGCCGTCGCCGAAGCAGCCGAGGATCTTGGCCGGGTAGAGGCTTATCTCTGCCGCGATGCCGAAGGTACCCGCGTTCCGGCCCCTGAACTTCGATCCGATGGCCTGGGCGGCGTCCTCGACTATCACGAGGCCGTGCTTGTCGGCAATTGCCTGGAGGGCGTCCATGTCGCAGGTGCGGCCGTTGAGCTGCACCGGCATTATCGCTTTCGTGCGCGGCGTAACGGCGGCCGCTGTTGCGGCGGGGTCCATCATGTGATCGGGCCCGCACTCGACGAGCACCGGCGTTGCGCCGGCGAAATGGATCGACGCAGCGGAGGCGACGTACGTGTGCGATGGGACTATCACCTCGTCCCCGGAACCGATCCCTGCCGCCCGCAGCGCGATTATCAGGGCGTCGGTGCCATTCGCGACGCCGATCGCGTACTTCGCCCCGGTGAAGTTGGCGATCGCGGTTTCGAACTCAACCAGGTCGCTCTGGAGGATGAAAGCGCCGCGGTCCATTACCGCTGTCATAGCCGCCAGGATCTCTTCACGCTGGTCGGCGAAGAGATGCGGGTAGCGGAAAAACGGTATGGACATCGATGTCGATGCGGGCGAAGTCATGCCTTGCTGGTAAGCCTCGTTGCCTGGTACGTGGGCCTCACGCGAAAAGCGTGCGAGTGACCCAACTGGTTGCCGGGATACAATTTATCCGGTTTGGGAGGGCGCGTGCCAGTCCAGTCACGGGTGCCGGGGAGTCCCCTCCCGGTCACCTGGCGGTGATTGAGTAATAACGGCGCCTCGCGGCTCGTTCCATTTCGTATTTCTCCCTGGTCAGGTGCGGACCGGTAGTGCTGTGCTCCCGGTGCAGCACCCTCAGCGTGGGGACATAACGGACAGGCAGGCCGAGGCGGACCGCTTCCGCCGCGAGCGTCAGCTCTTCGGCGAACATCGGGACGGAAGTGTCGAGCGACCCTCCTCGCTCGAAGAAGGCGGCAGAGAGAATCACGCACGCGCCATGAGGCGCATAGATATCTCTCTCATGGCTGCCGTGAGGGGAATCGTCGCGCCCGGAGCCGGGGAGAAACTCCTGAACGGCCCTGTGGATTCGGAGCATCCCTTTCGCAATCGGAAACGCCATGTCGTAAACCCCCCACTTGAGGCGCTGCCGCGCGCTCGGCGGAGTCTCGAGCAGCGGATTCTGACGCTTGCCGGTCGTGGCCGAAACGATCTCAGGAGCGACGATCGGATACGCATCCGGATCCAGCGATACGAGTTGCCTGAAAAACTGCGGGTTGGGAATGACGATGTCGTTGTTGCAGATCATCACCCAGCGGGGAAGTGAACCGGGACGCCGGAGGAAGGGCTCGATCGCCCAGGCAACTCCGCCCCAGTAGTAGAGATTCGAGCCTGGGCGGAGGCACTCCACGGGAAAGGGGACCGACTCACCGAGCGCGACGACCTCGGACCGGCAATCCTCACGCGAGTTGTCTACAACGATAAGCGATACCTTCGGCGGTCCCTCGAGCGAGGCGAGGCTTGCGACAAGCGATGCGGTGTCATCGACATTTCCGTACTGCGCCGTTACGACAAGGACGTCAGGAGATCCGACGGCTACTGAATCCGCCGCCTTCACGTATGCGACCTGATGCCCGAGCACAGGATCACCTGATGGACCGTATCCGCCGCGTTTGCCGGAATCGGTCGCGGGTCGCGCTCGGGCGGCGCGTGCGACGATATGTCAGGCGGCATCTCCTCGAGTTTTCCGAACACGATGCGCTTGAGGAACTGGCGGGCCTGCATGCTGTCAGGGATGAGGTTGAGCCTGATCGCAAGCTTTTTCACAGGGCCGAATACACGGCTGCGAAACGACGGCTCGTTCATCGGAATTATCCCGAAGCATTCAGCGCCAAATCCGGCGGCGGTGAAAGCCCGGCCAAGCTCCGGTGCCCCGTAGCGGGCAAAATACAGGGGATGATTCGGATTGAAGTCCGGGCAATCCTTGTTGATGCACGACACCAGGAGTCGCCCGCCGGGTCGGAGAACCCTGGGCGCGTCGGCCAGGAACCGTTCGGCGGATGGGAGGAAATAAAGGGTCTCGAGAAGGATCACGATGTCGAGGGATTTATCGGCGAAAGGGAGCCGCTGCGCGTCAGTCCTGATCAGGTCGATCCCGCTCCCGTATGTCTTTTGTGCACGGTCGAGATTTTCCCCGCTCAGGTCGCACCCGTATACGACTTTCGCGCGCGATCGAAGCAGGCCGAGCCCCTGGCCCGTTCCGCAGGCGACCTCGGCCACGACGCGACCCGTGCAGTATGACGCCGCCCAATGGTATCGCTCGACTAGCCGCTCGACCTGGACGCGACCCGCGGGCTCTCCCGCGACGTCGGTGATTGCAGGGCCGATGAGTTTCTTCGCATCCACAGGATCAACCGCGCCCATGCGCACCTGCCCCCGCGAACCCAAGTACGAACTCCGCCATGTTCGCGTATACCGATTCGGCGGAGTAATGACGGCGGTGAGCCTCGAGACTGTTCGCTGCAATTCGGGCCTGGACGCCGGGCACGAGCATCGACCTTATCGCCGCCGCAAGACTTGCCGGGTTCCTCCCTTCATACGCGATTCCCGCGTCGTGCTCCTCGATGATCTTCTTCGCGTCGCCCCCGATGCTCAGCAGGACAGGCAGCCCGCCTGCCATGTACTCGAAGAGCTTGTTGCCGACCGTGAGAAAGCCGGGCTGGTATGGAGCAAGTCCGGCCCACGCGATGTTGCGCATCCTGATGATCTTAGGGATGTCTATCCAGCCGGTGAACACGACGTTCGGGAGGGATGCGGCCTGGGCGCGCCACTCTGCGTCGAATCCGCCTGATCCGCTGAGGACGAACTGAATCTCTTCGTTTCCTTCCCGTGCAAGAATTCGTGCTGACTCGATGACCGTGCCCAGGTCAATCCATCGGTTGAAGGTTCCTACGTACCACACGATCCTGCGGTCCTCCCGAACCCCCGATGCCTCGAGCTCGGCGGCAGCGGCGTCGAGCTCGCTCTCTGTCGCATTCAGCTCAGGGTATGCAAGCGGATACACCGCATCGGTATCCCGCCTGGTTCTTCCTGCGTGCTGCAGTGCCCAGTCGAGGAATGACGGAGCGATTGCAATGAGGCCGCTCGCCTGCTTGAGCGCGATGCGAAGGTCGCGGTAAAGCGGGGCGAGCGCGATCCTCGCGATAGGACGCGCAATTGGTGGGACGAGGGACAGGTATATGTCGGGGTGGAGATCTCTCACATCGACGACAACGGGTATCCCTCGTTCGCGGCCGAATCGCGCCGCTGCTGCTGCGAGCTCGACAGTTGGCATCGTGGCGAAGATCACATCGGGCAGCTCATCTGCGCCGACCTGCGCGGCGAGGCGTTCGAACCCCCGCGCCACCTGATAGTGATTAACCAGTCGGTCGAGAGAAATGTTGGCCGCGTACGGTCTTGCGTGAATCAGGCGGAGCTTGAGCGAGTCGCTCACCGGAACCGATTCATCGCGCGGAAAGCGCTGGCGCTTGTGCGTGTGGTCGAAAGTGGATGACCACCACACGACCTCATGTCCTTGAGCCGCGAGCATCTGCGCAAACAGGCTCATCCTGAGCTGGCGCTCGTTGTCCGCATCGATCGGAAGCGGCTCTCCAACATGGGCAAGCCAGATTTTCACCGGCCTGTTATCCGTTGAAGTAGTCTACTGCGCGCTGGATCTGCTTCCTGTCGGTCTGGGGACCGGTGGGCAGGGAGATTATCCGTTCGGAGATCCACTCTGCCTGCGGGCAGGAGCCTGGTTCGTAGCCAACTCTCCGTAGCGCGGCGCCCTTAAGGGGGTGGACGGGAGTGGCGTAGAAGTCAGCGAGCTCGACCCTTGCCGCGCGCGCGCCCTCGACCCACTCCTGCTTGTCCTCGACGAGCATCGGATAACGGCCGAATACCGGCTCGACGCCCGGCGCAAGCGGGAGATGCGTCACACCCCTTGCGCTGATTCGCGAGCGGTACTGTTCTGCCACCCAGCGGCGATGGTCGCTCTGCTTCTCGAGCCGGGCGAGGGCTGATGCAAGCATCTGCGCCTGGCGGGCACCCATTCGGCGGCTGAAATCCGGCGAAGGCCCTGCTTCGCCGGCGACCTCGTTGTA
>JBBQZF010000189.1:0-5511 GCA_038208015.1 Gemmatimonadales bacterium | reverse complement strand
CTTGCGGGTCGCGAAAGACTTAATGTATGTTCACCCAGAGCTCGCAAAGGAGCTTCTCGTCGTCAGCCGGAAAACAAACGCGGGCATGACGCGCGAGGATGCCTTGCGCGGGCTATGGGACCGTACAGGTGTTGAGGAGGTAAGGACGCTGGTCGCCAGTCTGGTTCAGAGCGAGAAATGGGGATCGAGCAGCTCGCGGGTGCTTCGGGTGTCTGCCGAGACCCTGAGGCGCAAGCGGAGGCACCACGCCGAGCGTAAGGCGGCAACGGCGCCATTAAAAATGGTCGTTCCTATGGCTTTGTTCATTTTTCCTGCCCTTTTTATTGTCGTTCTTGGGCCTGCAGTGATCGAAATCGTTTCGGCTTTCGGTGAGTAGTCCAGTGGCCATCTTGTCCCTTAGAGGAGCATTGTGATGGGATCTGCGTCCGACAGCCAAAAGATGTCGCAGCGCGGGCGCAAGGGTGGTGCAGCGGTTGAATTAGCCGTGGTGTTCCCGATGATTGTGCTCCTTGTGATTGGTGCTGTGGACTACGGGCGGGTCTTCTATACGGCTGTCACTGTCGCCAACGCCGCGCGTGCCGGCGCAGAGTATGGCGCGAGCAGTCCTCCAACGTCCGCGTCCGATCTGGTCGGAATGCGCACTTATGCTCAGGCTGATGGGAACAATGCTGGCACACTTACTCTCGCGTCCGCTCGATACTGTGAGTGCTCCGGCGTTGCGAATGCAAGTTGCACGGCTTGTACCGGTGGAGTGGCGCCCGAAGTCTTTGTGGAAGTCACTGCCGCGAAAACCGTGAACATGCTGCTGCCATATCCGGGCCTGCCCAGTAGCTTTACGTTGACTCGAAAGGCCACCATCCGATCGCAGTAGTCCGTCAGTTTCCACCAGGAGTGGACATGAGATTTAGCCGACAGCTCGTAAATACATACCGGACCGGTAACCGTCGCGGCGCAATGCTGGTATTGGTGGGCGTGTCGATGGTTGCTTTACTCGGCCTTGTCGCCCTGAGTGCAGACATTGGCGCCGGCAACCGAGTGCGTCGGATTTCACAGACGGCCGTAGATGCGGCGGCCCTCGGCGGCGGCAACGAAATCATGCGGAGCAGCAGCAGCGCCGCCGTCGTTGCGGCCGCTGTGGCAGCTTACAACAAGGCAGGCAACCCCGTCCCGGGAGCTGTTCTGTCTGTCCACTACCCCCCGTTGACCGGCACGTATGCAGGCAACAACAGGTTCATCGAGGTTACGCTAGCGAGAACAATTCCGACAATGTTCGGCGGAATACTTGGCAGGGACTCCCTCGCGGTTTTTGCTCGCGGAGTGGCAGGCGCGGCTGCGGGCAGTCAGGTATGCGTGCTCGGCCTTTCGAACTCGGGCTCGGCGATAGATATAAAAGGTGATATTGACGCGGGTAGTCCGGGCAGTGGGTGTTCCGTCGTCTCAAATTCGGGTATCGAAGTCAAGAACGGTGGGAAGCTCACAGGGGGGTCGATCTCCGCTGTTGGTGGGATAAGCATTGGTCCGCCCGGTAGCTCGACTCCGGAGTATCCAGGAATACCGCCAGTGCCGGATCCGCTGGCATACCTGACAGCTCCCGCCGAAACCTCCTGTCCTCCGGCCCTAACCAACTTCAAGGTAAGCGGCACCATGAATCTGTCGCCGGGAGTCTATTGTGGCGGCATCGACTTTCAGGGTGGCAACGGAAAAAAGGCGATCCTGGCCGCTGGTACGTATATCCTCAGGGGTGGCGGGATCAAAGGTGGCAAGAATGAGCTGGAAGGAACTAACGTCACAATCATTAACACGAACGGACCAGGAAATGATCCGACGAAGTTTGCTCCGTTTGAGTTCGAGCAAAACTGCCTTGTGAATCTGACTGCTCCCACATCTAACCTTGATCCATATCGGGGAATCGTGCTCTTTGCGCCTGTGAATACCCCATTTGCAGTCAATACGTTCTGCGGTGTGGGAGACCTGACCGGTACAGTGTATATGCCGTCGCAAGAATTCATGCTGGCAAATGGCAACGGGAAACTGACGATCATCGGCAGTCTCTACGCGGGCACGATCACCACTGAGAACGCTGGCGGGAAATATGAGATCATCAGCGATATGACGAGCATCGCGGCTGTAAAAAGGTTATCACTGGTCCAGTGACTGAGAGCGAGCCTATGACCCCGGCTCCTTGGCTGAGTCGGTTCCTGCGTGATGAGCGTGGGGCGGCAATGGTGGAGTTCGCACTCGTTGCGACCATTGCTTTCTTCCCGCTCTTCTTCGGGTTCATTGAGCTCGGCCGGACTGTCATCGCGAAGTCGACAGTCACGACTGCAGCGCGCGAAGGAACCCGCTACGCAATTGTGAACGGAGCTGAATCCCCTGGGGGACCAGCCGCCGACATCACAATTGCGAATTATGTCAAGGGTCGTACAGCGTTGAGCCCGATCGTCGTGACACCCACATGGCAAAACGCCTCGAAGAGAAATCCGACTTGGGTTCAAGTCCAAGTCGACTACGTGTACGTTCCACTCTTTCCGCTGCTGCCTTCGCGTACATTGACAAGTAGATCGAGGCAGGTCATCGCGTTCTGATTTCTCGCTGAACCCAGCCAGCGCATCACCCAGATGCGCTGCTCATTGTTAAGTTCATCCATTCATTACATTCTACGATGATCCTGCGCCGATTCTTCGACGAGAAGCTCGCGCAAGCCAGCTACATCGTCGCGTGTGATCATTCCCGCCTCGCCCTGGTCGTCGATCCGAATCGCAATGTCGCTCAGTACATCGAAGCGGCGGCACAGGACAACTTCCGCATAGTCGCCGTCACCGAAACACACATTCACGCCGACTTCGTCTCCGGTGCCCGCGAGCTCGCGCTCCGCACCGCCGGCCAGCTCTACCTCTCAGACGCAGGCACCGCAGACTGGAAGTACGCCTTCGCGGCCGAGGCAGGCGCCGAGATGCTTACCGACGGGTCGAGCTTCATGATTGGCGACGTCCGCATCGACGCCGTCCACACGCCGGGCCACACCCCGGAGCACATGACTTTCCTCGTCACAGACGCGGCAAGCGCCACCGAGCCCATGGGCGCCCTCACTGGCGACTTCATATTCGTCGGCGACGTCGGAAGGCCAGACCTCCTCGAGCGAGCCGCCGGCTTCAGTAGTACGATGGAAGCCGGCGCCCGCCAGCTCTTCGACTCGCTCCGCAGCTTCAGGACATACCACGACTACCTCCAGATCTGGCCCGGCCACGGCGCCGGATCCGCATGCGGCAAGGCACTCGGAGCGATGCCGCAATCGACCCTCGGTTATGAGAAGCTCTTCAACTGGGCACTCGCCGAAGCCGACGAAGGTCGCTTCGTGCAGCAGATCCTCTCAGGTCAGCCCGAACCTCCCGCGTACTTCGCGAGAATGAAAACCATCAATCGGGACAACCCGCCGACTGATCCTCCAGCGCTTCCCGACGAAGTCGAGCCGGCTGAAATTGTCGCCGCCCTCGAGGGCGGTGCGCGCGTCGTCGACACGAGACCCGCGGGCGAGTACGCAGCACGTCACATCGAGGGTACGATCAACATTCCGCGAAACAAGTCGTTCCTCAACTGGGCGGGATCGCTGCTCGATTACGATAGTGATGCATGGTTCATCGCGGCTTCGGGCGAGAACGCACGCCGGGAGATCGCCGCCGACCTGTCACTGATCGGGTTCGACAGGATTCGCGGAGTCGCACCTCCTGACCAGATCGACGACGTCGCGAAACTCGGCGCACGCCTGCGGGGAACACGCCAGACAACCGTCGGCGAGGTGAGCGGCCGCCATGATGCAACTATCCTCGACGTTCGCGGCAGAGGCGAGTTCGAGGAAGGACACATCCCCGGGGCATTGAATATCCCACTCGGCGAGCTCGAGAGTCGGATCGACGAAGTGCCGGCCGGAAACGTCGCGATCCATTGCCAGGGAGGTGGGCGCTCGGCGATCGCGGCCAGCATCCTGCAAAGCCGCGGCAGGGATGATATCGCGAACATGGCCGGCGGGTTCTCGGAGTGGGAGAAGTCGGGGAATCCAGTGGCTAGAGGCAACCGCGAGGGAAGCTGACCTGTGAGATAGGGCCTGAAGTCCACGCGAGTCGTGAGTGACCAGTTGTCAGTTTTGAGTTTTCAGTCTGAAAACTGAACACTCACCACTGTAGAACTCACGACTCGCGTGGACTCAGTTGTTGTCCCTACCCTGAGTAGGCCTCATTCACCGCTTCCCAGTTCACGACGTTCCACCATGCCGTGATGTAATCCGGCCGCTTGTTCTGGTATCGGAGGTAGTAAGCATGCTCCCATACATCCAGCCCGAGAATCGCGTTCTTGCCCTCCATCAGAGGGTTGTCCTGGTTCGCAGTGCTCGTGATCGACAGCTTGCCGCCGTCGTTGAGCAGCCACACCCAGCCTGACCCGAAGCGCCCGGCACCGGCGGCGCTCCACTGCTCCTTGAACTTGTCGAACCCCCCGAACGCGTCGTCTATCGCCTTGCCGAGGTCGCCACCTGGCTCCCCGCCGGCACCCGGCGCCATCCACGTCCAGAACTTCGAGTGATTCCAGTGACCGCCGCCGTTGTTCCTGACCGCGGTCCGGACCGCCTCCGGGACGTCGTTGATGCCGCGCATCAGGTCGTCCACCGACTTTTCCCCAAGCTCCGGCGCCTTTTCGATAGCCGCGTTCAGGTTGTTGACGTACGCCTGGTGGTGCTTGCCGTGGTGGATCTGCATCGTCGCGGTGTCGATGTGCGGCTCGAGCGCATCGAAGCCATACGGCAGGTCCGGAAGTTCAAACGCCATTTGCGTGCTCTCCTTTTGTCAGTTCGCTGCCGCGGCAGCTTTCGATTCCCGGGACATAGGTCCCCAGAAACTATCCCGTGAACAGCATGCTCCATACCCAGACAGTCGTCCCGATCACGCTGATCAGGCGTATCCGGCCCACTTTATGAGTGCAGTAGATCGCGGAGATTCGCGAAGAGTTCGCTAAGCTGTCCCATGAAATTGACGTGAGGGGAGATGGCAGACGGCAGCAAGTCAAGTTCAACTTTCGATCACCTCTGGTCAACTGTAGAGCATTGGGCAGAGAGCTTTCCCGAGATGGCCCCGAGCCGGTGGCATCGAAAGGGGATGTCGCGGCGGGCCGAGCGACGCTTCAATATCGGGTCTTCGGTGCTGATCGGCCTTATCGCGGTCGGATGGATGTGGACGATCGCAACCGCGCGCACCGACGCCTCGGGACTCTCCAGGACAGGCGGCATAATCAGCCGGGCGTTGACAGACTCGCGGTCACCGTCAATCGCCTATCTCACCGATGTCGCCCTCGGGCTCGTCACGCCTGCCCAGGGGGAGAGTGGCAGGCTTCGCGCGCGGGTAGAGGATCCGGGCGCATCGCTGAGCAAGGGTGCGCCTCCGGCCGAGGTGGTTACGACGTTCTCGACCGGTGCCGCGGCCGAGTCAACCGCTGTCCTCGCGGCTCCCCGCCGAAGCGGCATCT
>JBBQZF010000188.1:0-5520 GCA_038208015.1 Gemmatimonadales bacterium | reverse complement strand
CGAGCACTGCGTCGCACCTCCGCTCGAGGGTCGGACGCGCGCTCCGCCATCGCGTCCCGCCAGAAAAACAGTTCCCCGAAGATGACAGCGTGCAACGCGCGGCGCGGATAGAGTCGCTTCTCGCAGGAATCAGGACCGACACCGACGAGACCGGCCCCAGCCGGCCGCCCACATCGCCGGAGATTGGCGGCGAAGACGCAGACGCCTGAGGAGGGCGATTGCGTGCAACCCGCTGTTGAAGGCCTGCTGCTCGTCGACAAGCCCGCCGGCATCACCTCGCACGACGTAGTGCAGATCGCCCGCCGCGCCTATCACGAGAAGAGCATCGGCCATCTTGGGACCCTTGACCCGTTCGCAACGGGACTGCTGATCCTGCTCCTGGGAAGATCAACGCGCCTCGCCACATTCCTTGAGACAGAGCCGAAGGTCTATGAGGCAACAATTCGGTTTGGCTCCGAGACAGACACTGACGACTGCACCGGCAGCGTCATCCGCGAGGCCGCCGCGCCGCCCGCCGGCTCGATCGAGGCCGCGATTCCCGCCCTCACGGGAGTCATCATGCAGGTTCCGCCGGCTTACTCTGCAAAGTCGGTGGACGGGACACGTGCCTACGACGCCGCGAGGAAGGGTGAGCCGCTCGACCTGCCGGCGGTTGAAGTCACAGTGAGGGAATGGAAGATCAGGGAAGTCCGGGACGACGAGATCGACGTGAAAATCGAATGCGGCAGCGGGACCTACATCCGCTCGCTCGCGCGTGACCTCGGCAGATCCACGGGCAGCGCGGCGCACCTTGCGTCATTGAGACGCACGAAAAGCGGAGTGTTCAGTGTGGAGGACGCGGTGACGGTCGATACGCTGAAGGTCTCGCCGCCTCCGTTGCGGAAACTCGCGGTGACGACAACCGATGCCTGATCAGCAATCCGAATCGGGCCTTCCGCCGACCGTCACGGGAACGGTGGTGACAGTTGGCACCTTCGACGGTGTCCACCGGGGCCACCTCGATGTCATTGGCCGGCTCGTCACCCGCGCCCGCGCGGCGGGCCTGCCGAGCCTCGTCGTCAGCTTCGATCCTCATCCTCTCGAGGTCGTCAACCCGGCTGCGGCGCCGCTGCTTCTCACAACGAGCGAGGAGAAGCTCGAGGTGCTCGCGGAAACAGGCATAGACTACTTCGCCCTGGTTCCATTCACTCACGATCTTGCATCGTTCGGGGCGGAGGAATTCGTCGACCGCGTTCTCCGAAGCCGCTTCAGGATGGCCGAGCTGCTGATCGGCTACGACCACGGCTTCGGACACCGGCGGGCAGGTAATGTGAGCGTGCTGCAGGAGCTCGGGCGCGAGCGCGGGTTTGCCGTCGATGTGGTGGAGGCGGTGGCGCTCGGCGACGGCCAGCACGTCTCGTCGACCGCTCTCAGGCGGGCGATCGCTGGTGGTGACCTCGAGCGGGCTGCCGAAGGACTCGGGCGGGCATACTCGGTCTCCGGCACCGTGATAGCAGGGGATGCCCGCGGCAGAAAGCTCGGCTTCGCTACCGTCAATCTCTCGCCCCCTCCGGACAGGAAACTCCTTCCGCCGGAGGGTGTTTACGCGGTCATGCTCCAGACGCCAATCGGCAGATTCGGAGGCATGCTGAACCTCGGCCCGAGGCCGACGTTCGGTGACCCGGCGCTGTCGATCGAGGCCCACCTGTTCGACGTCAATGCTGATTTCTACGGAGCGCGGGTCCGAGTGGATTTCGTCAGTTTCCTGAGGGAGACGCGGCGGTTTCCGGACGCTGCCGCGCTCGTCGGGCAGCTCGAAAAGGACAAGGAGAACGCGCAAATCGCGTTGACTCCATACACGCTCTCCGGTAACCTTAAAGGCTCTACCCAAATGCAAAAACCCACTCCTTCAGCCGCATGAACCTGAAGATACGGATCGTCATAATCCTGGGGCTGATCATCGCCTCGGCTGCAGCCCTGTTTCCCCGCAACGTCAAGGAGCGGGTAAGAACACCAACCGGATTCGCCTACGATACAGTGAGGCGGGTGCCACTCAAGCTCGGCCTCGATCTTCAGGGCGGAATGCATCTCGCCCTCGAGGTTGACGAGTCGAAGGGCGTGGTCGCCGACAAAAGCGAAGCGCTCGATCGCGCGCTGACCGTTGTCCGGAGCCGGATCGATCAGTTCGGAGTGGCAGAGCCGCTCGTGCAGAAATCGGGCAGCGACCGCATCATCGTCGAGCTGCCGGGCATTGACGATCCGGAACGGGCGCAGGAAGTCGTACAGCAGTCTGCATTCCTGCAGTTCCAGATCACTGACAAGACTCAGGCGCTCGAGCGGGCCCTCCCGCGTCTTGACGCGGCAGTGGCGGCTTCCGGTGCCGCGGTCGCTGCCGCAAGCCCGGCGGCGCGCGACACGGCTCGCTCGCCCAGGATTATCGGCGGGCTGCTGACCACTGACACATCAGGTGTCGCAACGACTGACTCCGCGAGAGCGGACACCGCGAGAGCGGACACCGCTGTCGCACCGACCGGCGGCCAGTTCTCGCGACTCATCCAGCAGGGCCAGATGCCGGGCGAGTACTTCGTCGCAGAGGACGACGTCCCGGCGCTCGAGTCGTATTTGTCGATGCCACAGGTGAGGGCGGCGATTCCTCCCGGGAAGGAAATCCTTTTCGGGAGCGATACGTCCCAGATCGCCAATCAGCTCTATCGCGCGATTTACGTAGTTGATCAGCGGCCGATAATCACCGGCGAGTATCTCACTGACGCGAAGCCGAACACGTCGCCGACTGAAGGCACGATCGTCGAGTTCCAGTTCAACAACGAGGGTGGCCGGCGTTTCAGGAGCGAGACCTCGAAGCACATCCAGGACTACATGGCGATCGTCCTCGACGACCGTGTCATGGGCAGGCCGCCGGTGATTCAGAGCGCGATCGGGACGCGCGGCCAGATCACGATGGGAGGGCGCAATCTCCAGGCAGCATCTGACCTCGCCCTGGTGCTGCGCGCCGGATCGCTGCCAACGCCTCTCAAGATCGCCGAGGTCAGACAGATTGGCGCGAGCCTTGGCCAGGACTCGGTGCGGAAGGGAATGACGGCCGGCCTGATCGCGATCCTGCTGGTCGTCGGAATCATGCTTGTTTATTACCGATTCTCGGGCTTCCTCTCCGTGATCGGCCTGATGCTCTTCTCACTCTTCACGCTCGCAATCCTGGCCGGGTTTGGCGCCGTGCTTACCCTGCCGGGGCTTGCGGGTTTCGTGTTGTCCCTGGGTATCGCGGTCGACGCGAACGTGCTGATTTTCGAACGGATACGCGAAGAGCTGAATAACGGAAAGACGGTCCGAACTGCGGTCGATGAAGGGTTCGGCCACGCGATGAGCGCCATCGTCGACTCTAACGTCACGACTGCCCTCACCGGCGCGGTGCTCTACCAGTACGGGACGGGCCCGGTGCAAGGATTCGCGGTGACGCTGCTCGCCGGAATCGCGGCCTCCATGGTTTGCGCCATCTTCATCGTGCGAACGTTCTTCATGATCTGGCTGAGCCGCAGGCAGACAACCACGACACTGAGTATCTGATGCTTCGCATACTTCACGACACAAAGTTCGACTTCATCCGCTGGTGGAAGCGGGCTGTCGGCATCACGGCGGCATTTGTCGTCATCGGGTTCTCGACGTTCGCGTTCAGCGACATCAAATACAGCATCGAGTTTACGAGTGGTACGATGATGCAGCTGGAGTTCACGGATCCCGTTGACGTCGGGACGCTGAGATCGCGACTGCAGTCAGCAGGGTTCAGGAGCGCCGAGATCCAGCAGTTCGGGAGCAATCGCGAATTCACGATCAGGGCCCAGGAGTCGGAGAGCGCGACCGGAGCGACAACGGGGGCGGAGAACGTAGCCAAGCAGATCGAAGCGGTCCTGGTTGACAGCTACGGAGCGGAAAAGGTCCGTGTAATGCGCACCGAGGCGGTGAGTCCGCGGGTCGGAAAGGAACTGAGCCGGAATGCCGTGATTGCCATGCTGCTCTCCTTTCTCGTGACCACGGTGTATCTGGCGATTCGCTTCGAGTGGCGGTTCGGTCTTGCTGCGCTTGCGGCCACGTTCCACGACGTGTTCGTGACGATCGCCTTCATAAAGATGATGCAGCTCGAGGTGTCGCTGACGGTAATAGCCGCGATCCTCACAGTCATCGGATACTCACTCAACGATACGATCATTATTTTTGATCGCGTCCGTGAGAATCTCCGGAAGGGTCGTAAGGAATCGACACGGGAGACGCTCAACCGCTCGATCAACGAAACCCTGCCGCGCTCCGTTCTTACCCACGCCACGACAATATCGGCCACCCTCGCGCTGCTGTTCTTCGCGGGCGACGTTATCCGCCCCTTCGCGTGGGTGATGACCTTCGGCGTGATTGTGGGGAGTTTCAGCTCGCATTTCGTCGCTGGACCAGTACTTCTCTGGATTGAAAGGAAATGGCCGAGAAAGTCCTCGCTGTCCCGGGGTTCATCGACAGCCACGCGCACCTCGCCGACGAAGCGTTCGACAGCGACCGCGCCAGTGTAATAAGTCGCGCGCGGGCATCCGGCGCCGAGGCGATAGTCTGCATCGGCTCCGGCAGTGGCGCCGGGGATGTCCTCGGCGCCGCTCGCGCGTCGAGGGCCGTCGCCGCGGAGAACGAGGGCTTCGTGTGGTACACCGCCGGTGTTCACCCGCACGATGCAATCGGATTCGATGCCACTCGCGATATCGAGCTGCTGAGGGGCCACGTTGCGTCAGGGGCAGTCGCGGTGGGTGAGTGCGGTCTCGACTATCATTACGACAATTCGCCCCGGCTGGAGCAGCGGCGCGCCTTCGCCGAGCAGCTGAGGCTGGCCCGCGAAGTGGATCGACCGGTTGTCGTCCATACCCGCGACGCCGAGGAAGATACGCGCGCTATGGTTTCGGAGGCGGGAAAGGAAGGAGTGCGCGGGGTTCTGCATTGCTTCACCGGGTCACATGAGCTCGCGATCGCCGCTATCGAATCCGGATGGCACGTCTCGTTTGCCGGGATCGTGACGTTCCGGAAGTGGGCCGACGATGAGCTGCTGCGGCTGGTGCCCGAGGATCGCATACTTGCCGAATCAGACGCGCCATACCTCGCTCCGGTTCCGTTTCGAGGCAAGCGCAACGAGCCCGGATGGGTTGCACACACAGTGGCACGCCTCGCCGCGGCACGCGATGTGACAGTCGAGCACATGGCGGCCGTAGTCACGCGGAATGCGCGGACGCTCTTCAAGCTGGCGTGAGCATGCTGCCAGCGAGTAACATTGCCTGAAGGTTCACCAACTTCTCGAGCGAGGGAAAGCGTGAAGCATGTAAAAACTGACAAGGCGCCTGCGGCGATCGGACCGTATTCGCAGGGAACGATTGCCGGCGGGCTCCTGTTTTCAGCCGGCCAGATCGCACTGGACCCTGCGACGGGCCAGCTGATAGATGGCGACATAGATGCGCAGACGGAGCGCGTCATGGAAAACCTGCAGGAGGTGCTCGATGC
>JBBQZF010000187.1:0-5551 GCA_038208015.1 Gemmatimonadales bacterium | reverse complement strand
GCTTCCCCCGTCTCCCTTGCGCGATCCATCAGCCCCTCGTCCCGGGCCATGTTGCCGGCGCCGGTACGGGGGGAAACGAGGAGCAGACGCCAGCCGGCGTGCGTACGCGACTCAGTCACTGGATGTTAAATTGACGGGACTATGGCGACTACAATCAAGCAGCTCGACGGATCTCTCGCGGCTGCAGAATCATTCGTGCCGCGGCACATCGGGCCCGGCGCTTCTGACATAGACGAGATGGTTAAGGCGGTCGGCTTCGGAACGCTCGACGAGCTGATCGAGGCCACGATTCCCGCCAACATACGCTTCCGCGGGGAGCTTGGCATTCCGCACGGAAAAGCGGAGCACGAAGTGCTGGCGGATTTCCGCGCGATGGCGGCCATGAACAAGGTGTTTCGCTCATTCATCGGGATGGGTTACTCCGACTGCGTGACCCCGCCTGTGATTCAGCGCAACATCATCGAGAATCCGGCGTGGTACACCGCCTACACGCCCTATCAGGCGGAGATCGCCCAGGGCAGGCTCGAGGCGCTTTTGAATTTCCAGACCGTCGTCTCGGACCTCACCGCGATGGAGATTGCCAACGCCTCGCTGCTCGACGAAGGCACAGCGGCTGCCGAAGCGATGACGATGAGCTACGGCATCAAGGGGAAAGAGGGGAAGGAAGTGTTTTTCGTCTCTGCCGAGTGTCATCCGCAGACAATCGACGTCGTGCGAACGCGCGCTGGCGTGCGCGGGATCACTGTAAGAGTCGGCGACCATCGCAGCGACACGATCGGTCCGGACGTTTTTGGCGTGCTCATTCAGTATCCGGCTTCTGACGGCGCCGTGCTCGATTACAGGGCATTCTGTGAGAGCGCTCACGCATCTGACGCGCTCGTCACGGTCGCCGCCGACCTTCTCTCTCTCACGCTCCTGGTTCCTCCGGGCGAATGGGGAGCCGACATCGTCGTAGGCAACAGCCAGCGCTTTGGCGTGCCGCTTGGTTACGGTGGTCCGCATGCGGCGTTCTTTGCGACGAGGGACGAGTTCAAGCGCCAGCTGCCCGGACGTATAATCGGCATCTCGAGGGATGCCGACGGCTCGCCTGCACTCCGCATGGCGCTCCAGACACGCGAACAGCACATCAGGCGCGAAAAAGCGACGAGCAACGTGTGCACGGCGCAGGTGCTGCTCGCGGTTGTCGCGAGCATGTATGCGGTGTATCACGGACCCGCCGGGCTCACGCGCATTGCCTCGCGCATTCATCAGTTCGCGACGGTCCTTGCGGAGGGAATCCGCAGGCTCGGGTTCGATATCGCTCACGATGAGTTCTTCGATACAATCAGAGTGGAGCTCGGAAGCCGCCGGGCGGCGGAGATCACGGCGGCCGCCAGCGTCAAGCGGATAAATCTGCGCGCTGTCGCGGAGGACGCGGTATGCATCGCGCTCGATGAGACTGTGAGCGAGACAGACCTGTCGAATCTGCTCGAGATATTCGGTGGCTCAGCCGACCTGATTCCGGAGTCACTGGCGGCAGGTGTGGATCCGCGTTACGACGAGCGATTCAGGAGAACGACCACCTTCATGCAGCACCCTGTCTTCAACACCCACCGGTCGGAGACCGAGCTCCTGCGGTACATGAGGAAGCTCGAAAGCCGCGACCTCTCGCTAGTGCATTCGATGATCCCGCTTGGCTCGTGCACGATGAAGCTGAACGCGACTGCCGAAATGATGCCCGTGACATGGCCGGGATTCTCGAAGATTCACCCCTTTGCGCCGCTCGACCAGACCGAAGGTTACCTCCAGCTCTTCGGCGAGCTGGAGGAAGCTCTCGCGGAAATTACCGGATTTGCCGCGGTGTCCCTCCAGCCGAATGCCGGCTCCCAGGGAGAGTACGCCGGGCTACTCGCGATCCACGCTTATCACGAGTCGCGCGGTGATAGTCATCGCGACGTCTGTCTGACGCCCCAGTCCGCGCACGGGACGAATCCCGCCAGTGCGGTGATGGCGGGCATGAAAGTCGTGGTTGTAAGAACCGACAAGCGCGGCAACATCGACATCGACGACCTGAGGGCGAAGGCCGAAGCCAACAGCGAAAGCCTCGCCGCGCTGATGGTCACCTATCCGTCGACTCACGGAGTGTTCGAGGAAGGAATCGCAGAAGTCTGCAGGATCGTTCACGGGCATGGCGGCCAGGTCTACATGGATGGCGCGAACATGAACGCGATGGTCGGCCTTTGCCGCCCCGCAGACATCGGGGCTGACGTGTGTCACCTCAACCTCCACAAGACTTTCTGCATTCCGCACGGCGGTGGCGGACCGGGAATGGGCCCCATCGGCGTCGCGGCGCATCTTGTGCCGTTTCTTCCCGGCCACGCGGTTGTGCCTCAGCAGGGAAGGGACACGATCGGAGCTGTCTCGTCGGCCCCGTGGGGAAGCTCGAGCATTCTTCCGATCTCGCACGCGTACATCCGGCTCATGGGAGGGGATGGGCTCACCCACGCAACGAAGGTCGCGATCCTCAACGCGAATTACATCGCCAAACGACTCGAGGAGCACTTCCCAATTCTTTACAAGGGTGCGAATGGTACGGTAGCGCACGAATGCATCGTCGATACCCGCGTCGTAAAGGGCACGACAGGGATCGAGGTCGAGGACATCGCGAAGCGCCTGATGGACTATGGATTCCACGCGCCAACCGTCTCATTCCCAGTTGCGGGTACCCTGATGATCGAACCGACGGAAAGCGAATCGCTCGCGGAGCTCGATCGGTTCTGCGAGGCGATGATCTCGATACGCGGGGAAATCCGCGAGATCGAGGAGGGAACCGCCGACCGCAAGGACAATGTCCTGAAGAACGCGCCTCACACGCTTGCGCGGGTAACCGCGGACGAGTGGAATCATGCGTACACTCGCGAAAAGGCAGCGTTTCCGGCCGCCTGGACGAGAGACAGCAAATTCTGGCCGGCCGTGGCAAGAGTCGAGAGTGCCTATGGCGACAGAAATCTCATATGTTCTTGCCCGCCGGCCGACTCCTACGCCGATTCCGTAATCTCCGGCGTTGCGGCGGCTTAAACGAACGATAATTTTGCTGGAGGAAAAACAGGCCATGAAAGTGGCCTGTGCCTGCCGGGCGGTTCGCGCCTGACGCTGTTCGCCACAATCCTGCTCACGGAGCCGGTATGAACAAGGCGGAAATGCTGGAAGCGCTGCAACGACAGACGAAGATGCGACCAACTCACGTGAAACGAGTGGTCGACGCGATCTTCGACCCTAGGGACGGGGTGATATCCAGGCAGATCAAGCGAGGAGGCAAGGTGACGATCGCCGGGTTCGGCACATTCGACCGCCGCAACCACAAAGCCCGCGACGTCAACAGCGTGTTCACCGGTCGCACAGTCAGGGTGAAGGCTCGCAAGATCCCGGGCTTTCGCGCCGGTGTCAGCCTCAAGGAAGCGATGCGGTAGTAACGGAGAAGGGCGGCGCATCTTTGCGCCGCCCTTCTCGCATTTTCAGGCCCCGCGCGTCGTCAGTTGATATGACTCGTGTAAGCCGCTGAGTCCATCAGGGCGTCGACGGATGACGGATCGTCGGCGCGCATCCTGATCATCCATCCTGCGCCATACGGATCGCTGTTGACGAGCGCGGGCTCGCCGTCGAGCCTCGCATTCACTTCCGTCACTTCGCCCGCTATCGGGGAGAAGAGCTCCGACACCGCCTTCACGGCCTCGATCGTCCCGAAGACATCGTGCCGGCCGAGCTTCGTGCCAGCCGCCGGGAGTTCGACGTACACGACGTCTCCCAGCTCGCCCTGCGCGTAGTCAGTGATGCCGATCTCGACAATGCCTTCGCCGGTCGCGCGGACGTACTCGTGCTCTTCCGTGTATTTCAGGTCATCCGGAATATTCGCCACTCACTACCTCGCTTTAGTCTGTACTGGGGTTCCCGAATATACAGAATGCCGACTCCTGCGGCGGGGCTAGCTCCGCGACGCGCCGAGCGATGAAACTCCATCGCCGACAATCGCTCCCCACACCTTGTCGACTTCCGCCACGAGCTCGTCCAGCGTCCCGGCGTTCTCTATCACGTAGTCGGCCCGCGCGCGCTTGAGGTCGGCCGGCATCTGAGCCGCGATCATCTTCATCGCTTCGGCCTCGTCTATTCCGCGGTCGCGGACGATCCGCTCGAGCCGGAGCGAGCGCGGCGCATCGACGAGCACTATTGCGTCGAAATCGTCGGCGAGATGCCGCTCGAACAGCAGCGGGATGACACAGACGAGCAGCTTCTCGCCACGCTTGTCAGCAGCATCGATCTCTCTCGCCCGCAGGCGAGCGACCTCCGGATGGACTATCTCGTTCAGCGCTTCGAGATCCTCCTGGTTCTGGAAAACGATGTGGCGGAGCGACGACCTGTCGAGATTCCCCTGGTCGTCGACTACCTCCTCGCCCCACTTGGACTTTATCGCCTCGAGCGCCGGACTTCCCCTGGACACCGCTTCGCGCGCGAGAACGTCGGCGTCGACGATTGCGGCACCACGCTCGGCGAGCATGTCCGCCACAGCGGATTTCCCGCTGGCGATGTTTCCTGTAAGGCCTATTAGACGCATCGTTTCCGGGTGATTGGCAGAACCAACATAAGACATGATCGAGGACCGCCATGAAAATTACGTGCCGCTCCGGGAATCTGCTGAGTTTGAGGGACGGGAACCCCGGAAGGGAAGCGGATCAGGCGGATCTGGGCGGATCTGGGCGGATCTGGGCGGATCGTGTACCGGCGGATGCGTTCCGCGGGTGCCGGGATCATTTCGACCGCAGCATCTCTCTGTCGCGTGGTTGAACGTAAGAAACGTTGAGATCTCTCCGCACGAATTGGGTTCTCCACGCGAGACCATCCTGCAGCCCGGAGCCTGATCCGCTCAAATCCGCCCAAATCCGCCCGATCCGCTTCCCTTCCGGGTTCTCCGCTCGATAGCCCTCAGAGGAGCGAGGTTTGCCCCACGTCCTTTCGTGGCGCCGAGAAGCACATCCGGCAGCGCGCCTCGTATGATTCGGTGCCCCCGACCATGATCTGCGGCGAGTCGTAGGACGCCGGCTGCCCGCCGATCAACCGCTGGTTGCGGCTCGCCGGACCCCCGCACAGCACGCAGATAGCATGAAGCTTGTCCACCACCTCGGCGATCGCCATCAGCGCCGGCATCGAGCCGAACGGCTCGCCGCGGAAGTCGGTGTCGGTGCCGGCTACGATCACGCGGCGTCCCCGGCTGGCGAGCGACGTAACCAGCGGAATCACGCCGTCGTCGAGGAACTGCGCTTCATCGAGTGCGATGACATGCGCCATCGGGTCGATCTGAAGCGCGATCTGAGCGGCTGAATCAGCCGGGAGTGCCTCGACGGTCCGGCCGTCGTGGCTCGAGATGCTGTAAATCCCGGCATACCGCGCGTCGAGGTGCGACTTGAACACCTGGACTTTCTTGCGCGCGATGATGGAGCGTCGCACGCGCCTGATGAGCTCTTCGCTCTTTCCGCTGAACATCACGCCGGCAATTACCTCGATCCATCCGCCGGTCTGG
>JBBQZF010000186.1:0-5564 GCA_038208015.1 Gemmatimonadales bacterium | reverse complement strand
CTGCGAGGTCCATGTGCCACGCTGACGCGTGGGTGTTCTTCTTGAACGGTGATCCGGGCGGAAGAGCATAAAGCGACGACTTGTCCCAGAATGACTGCGGGAGCGCGTCGAACCCCAGGCTCCTGTAGAATTCCTCTCCCTGCCGCACGATCCACTCCGGAGTCCTCGAGCGGAACGCATCGTCGAGATCGAGCCCCTCTACGTTTACGAGCGCCGACCAGTCCTGAGCCCACCGATTGGGGATCCAGTGCGCCGGTATGAGATCCGGGACCGGCTGGTTGTACTTTTTCGCGAGCTCGTAGCGTGCCCACGTATGAAGCTCGCGGAACAGCGGCCGCAGCTCGCGGTTCATCATGTCGGTGAGCTGAAGCATCTCATCCGCGGTCATTCCGTACTCGGAAACCTGATACGTGAAGAAGTCAGGATATCCGAGCGCCTGCACGGTCTGGTTGCGAAGGCCACGGAGCTCGACGATTCCGGGCTTGAGAGTCGGGCCTATAGCCTTCGATGCTTCCCAGTATGCGCGGCGGTCGGCGATGTTGCTGCTGTTCCGCAGTACCGAATCGATCTGGTTGGGCGTCACCTCCCGTCCCGCGACAGTGAAGCGGTAGCCGTAGAGCTTCTCGTTCTGCGCCGCATCCGCCGCAATGCGGCGCCTCACAACGTCGGCGACAGTCTGCGGACCGTTACCCGCGTTGTAGAGCATCGCTTCGAGCTGCGTACGCTGAATCGGGGTGAGAACATCGGCTGCAGCAAGGAAGCCGCGAATCGTGGCGATGTTCTGCGTGCTGCCAACGAACGCATTCAGCGCTTCCGCGGCAGCGCGCTGCCGGATCGCATTCGTCGAATCTCCTTCCACGATCCGGGTATTGGCCGCCCATTGGGCTTCAGAGCTTGCTGCGTAGAGCCGCTGGTATTCGCGACTGTACGAATCGAGGTAGGACTGCACGGCGGCCTGAGTGACCGTGCCGGTCACTCCCGTCCCGGTCGATGAGGCGCATGCGGAAAGAATCGCAGTGGCACATAGGCCTGCGAGGAGTCGGCGCATTGTCGGGATCTTCCTTGTTCGGGTTCGCTCCCGTACCAGCTCGGTCACCACGGGAGGTGCGGCAGCATTGACCGCTGCTCGGCGGGGGTGAGGGAGTGGCGTGGCTGCCAGCCCTTTTTTTTCCGGGCAACCATCAGCCAGGTGTCCTTCCAGTCGTTGAAGAGCTTCGTGACGAGCAGGTAGGGCGGGCGCACGGCAGGCGGGAGCTTCTGCAGCATGTGATCGACGCCGCGGAGGTCGAGGATCTCGAGGTTCAGGTATGCCGCCATCTTCTCCAGGTCGTCCCTGACATACTCCCGGATGTGGCCTCTCCACGGGATATCCGACCAGTAGAACGTTTCGTAGGCGGTGAGGTTGGTGCGGCCGAGGAGCACTTCGACACGTTTCTTGATGTTCACCTGGTTGGGAACGGTTATGAAGAGAAGTCCTTCAGGCGTCGTCCGCTCCAGGAGGTCGTTCATCAGCTCGCGCGGCGAATCGTGAATGTGTTCGAGAACATCGTGCATCATCACCATTTCGAAGCGGCCTGGTTCGAACGGGATGCCCTGGCCGTTGTGAAGCCGGAAGTCGATCCCGCTGTCGCGCGCGAACTCGAGAATCTGGTCCCGCTGGCCGGGCTGCCTGTGCCAGTCCTCGTCGAGATCGTCGCACCCGGCGCATTCGAATCCCAGAGCCTGGAGGATCGCTGTTTTGTCGCAGGGGCCACAGCCGAAGTCGAGAATGCGGGCGCCGGGCTGGAGATACCTGAGAGCGGTGCTCGCAATCGTTGCGTACGCTCCCTCCTGCTTGACCGGGGTCATGTAACCCTCGATCGGGAACCGCTCGCAGACATCGCTGATTGCCCTGTCTATTGCTGACATCCAGTGCTTTCCTGTGGCTGAAATCCCGGTGGTTCCGGCGCCGCCTAACGGGCGGGAACCTCCCACTGCAGATCGGCGGCGTGCAGGGTTGTGCTCGTGTTGAAGAAAATCCTCTGCCCCGGCCGATGCGCGTGAATGTGAATGTTTCCATCCCAGTCCAGCAAGCGGAATACCAGACTTTGCGCCGTGGGGGCGGTCTCCCTGCCGGAGACCGAATCGACGTCGGATAAATAGAACGACATGTCGCCCATCGAGTCGAACCCCGAGTACGCGCGCCGCCGCAGTTTGTCGTCGACCGTACATCCGCGTCCGTCAATGAAGCAGGTGCTGTTCTGGTCGAGCCTCAGCCCTCCGTCCTGGCTGATTCCGACGACCCCGACATGCCGATGCTGGGTGCCTTCGCGCTGGGGGTCGAGGAGCGCTTCATTGGCGATGAGCCTTACTGCGGCGGCCCCCGGCCCCCTGATCGTCACGGCGTAATCCGTTCCTGGTTCCGGCTCTCCCCCGACGCCCAGCCGGCCTTTCACAATGAGGTCGCCTTCGATGATGGTCGGCTCCTGTCGGCTGGCGAGCCGGACAGCGACGCGGCGGGCGAGTTCGTCGTAGTCGAGCGCCTGCCGCACGTATACCGTGTCGGTCAGCGTGGCGACGTGAGGTGTTGCCTCCGGGACGCGCGGCGGATGTGCGACGTATGCGGCAAGCGCTACAAGGACGGTGACGGAACGAAGCATCTGATCTCCTGTTGGTGTTCACGACGGCTAGTCGAGCAAATTCGGGGCGAGGCTCCGCCGAACGCTTGGCGGAGGGCGGGATTTTGAGGACTTCGGGTTGAGGCAGTTGTCCTGAGCCCGCAAGGATCCTCGACCCTCCATCCTCGGCCCTTAAGCGAGGGCGGCTTTCTGTCGGTCTTGTGTCTCCCCATTGGTTGTGTGATTATTAGAGGTTGTTCACAACTCGACGCCGGATCGCTTTACACCGGCGCGCCCTTGGGTCCCCACCGGCTTACAGCAGCGGCTGCACCCGGCGCAAGCGGATGGATACCTGCCTCTCACTGGGGTGAAATGGTCCACCCGCGTTTTTGTTGAATGTGGATGGCATCTGCACCCGTTCCCGCAACCAATCGAATTCGGCGCGCTCAACCGCCCGCCCCTCAGGATCCTTAATGGCACGCGAAACTCCGCTCCACCACTATCGCAACATCGGCATCATGGCCCACATCGATGCCGGGAAGACGACGACGACCGAGCGTATCCTCTACTACACCGGAAAGTCCCACAAAATCGGCGAAGTGCATGAAGGCACCGCGACGATGGACTGGATGGAGCAGGAGCAGGAGCGCGGAATCACGATTACGTCTGCTGCCACGACGGCATTCTGGACGCGCAACGGGATCGAGTACCGAATCAACATCATCGATACCCCCGGCCACGTCGACTTCACCGTCGAAGTGGAGCGTTCGCTGCGCGTGCTCGATGGCGCCGTTACACTTCTCGATTCTGTGGCCGGCGTCGAGCCCCAGACCGAGACAGTGTGGCGCCAGGCCGATCGCTACATGGTGCCGCGCCTGATCTTCTCGAACAAGATGGACCGCGTTGGCGCGAACTTCGATCGCTGCCTCTCGATGATCCGCGACCGCCTCACGAAAGAAGCCTACCCGATCCAGCTGCCCGTCGGCTCCGGCGAGCTGTTCACCGGCCACATCGACGTCAACGAGCGCAAGCAGTACATCTTCGACGACGCCACACTGGGCAAGTCGTTCGAAGTGGTCGACGTGCCGGACATATATAAAGAAGCGGTCGAGAAGGCGCGCCACGACGTGATCGAGGCCGCGGTCACGCACGACGAAGCGATGATCGAGAAGTACTTCTCGGGCGTCGAGCTCACCAACGACGAAGTCCGTCACGCCATTCGCACAGCGACTGTCGGCGGCTTCATCGTGCCAGTGCTGGTCGGCGCATCCTTCAAGAACAAGGGCGTCCAGGCACTGCTCGACGCAGTAATCGACTACCTGCCGTCCCCGGTCGAAGTGCCGGCAATCGAAGGACACACGCCGCACAACGACACGAACAAGGAAACCCGCGAAGTGAACGACGAGGCTCCGTTCTCGGGGCTCGCGTTCAAGATCGCGACAGATCCGTTTGTCGGTAAGCTGACCTTCTTCAGGGTGTATTCGGGCGTGCTCAAGTCGGGCTCGTACGTTTACAACGCGTCGAAGGACAAGCGGGAGCGCGTCGCGCGCCTTCTCCAGATGCACGCGAACAAGCGCGAAGAGATAGATGAGGTTCGCGCAGGCGATATCGCCGCCGCGATCGGGCTCAAGGACACGCGCACCGGCGACACGATGTGCGACGACGACAACCCGATCATCCTCGAGGCGATGAAGTTCCCGAATCCCGTCATCGACGTCGCGATCGAGCCGAAGACGAAGGCCGACCAGGACAAGCTCGCGATCGCGCTCCAGAAGCTCTCCGAGGAAGATCCGACGTTCAGGGTTCACACGGATCCCGAGACGGCGCAGACGATCATCTCCGGCATGGGCGAGCTCCACCTCGAGATCATTGTCGACCGCATGCAGCGCGAGTTCAAGGTCGACGCCAATATCGGTCGACCGCAGGTCGCCTATCGCGAGACGATCAAGAAGCGCGTGGAGAAGGTCGAAGGAAAGTTCATCCGCCAGTCAGGCGGAAAGGGACAGTACGGGCACGTCGTCATAAACATCGAGCCGGCGAAGCCGGGCGAAGGATTCGTGTTCGAGGACAAGATCGTCGGCGGCACGATTCCACGCGAGTTCATCGGCCCCGCCGAGAACGGAATGCGGGAAGCGCTGGAGAACGGCGTCATCGCGGGCTACCCGATGGTCGACGTAAAGGCGCAGCTGATCTACGGCTCGTACCACGACGTCGATTCCAGCGAGATGGCGTTCAAAATCGCCGGGTCGATGGCGATCAAGGAAGCCGTCAAGCGCGCAAATCCGGTGATTCTCGAGCCGATCATGAACGTCGAAGTCGTTTGCCCCAACGATTACATGGGCGACATCCTCGGCGACCTTTCATCGCGGCGCGGAAAGATCGGTGGAATGACGCAGCGCGGAGAAGCGCAGGTTATCGCCGCCTCTGTTCCGCTGTCGGAGATGTTCGGTTACTCGACCAAGCTCCGCTCGCAGTCGCAGGGCCGTGCGGTGTACTCGATGGAATTCAGTCATTATGAGGATGTGCCAAAGAGTAAAGCAGAAGAGATAATGAATAAGGTGAAGTCCTAGAGGGCGCAGAAAGAGACTACACAGAGGGCGCAGGGTAAAGCACGCAGAGAGCGCAGAGAACTACACGCTACAGAACTGCAGACTACAGAACTACACGGACCAATTGAGGAATTGATAAATGGGTAAAGCGAAATTCGAGCGGACGAAGCCGCACGTGAACGTTGGAACGATCGGCCACGTCGATCACGGAAAGACGACCCTGACGGCTGCGATAACCTCGATCCAGGCGAAGAAGGGACTCGCCCAGACGGTCGCCTTCGACCAGATCGACAAGGCTCCGGAGGAGAAGGCTCGCGGCATTACGATCGCGACTGCTCACGTGGAGTACGAGTCGGTGAAGCGCCACTACGCTCACGTCGACTGCCCAGGCCACGCCGATTATGTGAAGAACATGATC
>JBBQZF010000185.1:0-5595 GCA_038208015.1 Gemmatimonadales bacterium | reverse complement strand
ACGCACAGCGTGCGGGCCTACGAGTATTATCTCCGAGGCCGCCAGCTCTTCCACCAGCGGCGTCCGGAGACGCTCGATGCGGCTGAAGACATGTACAGGCGCGCGATCGCGCTCGATCCCAACTACGCACTCGCGTACGCGGGACTCGCCGATTGCTCTGCATTTCGCGCGCAGTATCACGGCGGCGGCGAGGAAGCCCTGGCACAGGCTGACGCGGCCAGCAGACGTGCGCTCGAGCTCGATCCCAAATCGGCAGAAGCCCACGCCTCGCGCGGACTCACTCTTTCGTACCATCGCCAGTTTTCCGATGCGGAGAATGAGTTCGATGAAGCACTGAAGCTCGATCCGACCCTCTACGAGGCGGCCTACTACTACGGCCGGACTCTTCAGGCGGAAGGAAAGCATGCGCGATCGGTCGAGATGTACGAGCGCGCGGTCGCACTCAGGCCTGACGACTATCAGGCTCTTTCATTCGTGACAATGGCATATCAGGCAATCGGCGATCACACGAAGATGATGGAGTCGGCACATCGGATGATCGAGGCAGCAGAGCATGCGCTGTCGCTGAATCCCGGTGATTCACGCGCTCTTTACCTCGGAGCGAGCTGTCTCGAGCAGGTAGGTGAGCCCGAGCGCGCAATGGAATGGGCTGAGCGCGCTCTCCAGCTCGATCCGCAACATCCCGTCATGTTGTACAACATCGCCTGCTTCCATGCGGTTGCCGACCGCGTCGATCTCGCGATCGACCATCTCGAGAGAGCAATGGAGCTCGGCTTCCATCATCGGGACTGGGTCATGAGCGACTCCGATCTTGAATCAGTTCGCCAGCACCCGCGCTTTCGGGCACTCGTCGCGCAGTACATGCCCCAGACATGACTTGCATAAGCCTCCGCCCGAGTTGCGGGATGCCGCATTCGGGTCGCCGCTATTCGATGACTATAGAGCTTCCGCCGAGAGGCAGGAATTAGCCGACGGCCGCTCAGGCCGCCACGCCGGACATTTTCTCGCAGGATTCGGCGCAACGCGCGCACTCGTCGGCGCAGCGCTTCATTTCCTCGCCATCAAGCGCGCGGCATGACTCCTCGCATGCGCGGCAGACGCTGGCGCACACGCCGCAGGTCATGGAATGACTGTCCGACTGTCGCAGCATGAAGTTCGCACTCGTCTGGCAGATCTCGGCGCAGTCGAGCATTGAGGTAATGTGGCCAACTTCCGAATGCGCGCCCCCCATCGTCAAGCAGTGCCTGAGGGTCTCAGTGCAGACCGATGCGCATGAGAGGCAGGCGTCTACGCATTCCTGCATTGCCTCGCTTGCTCCGCTGTGGCTGGTGTGATGTGTCATGCATGGCTCCTGTGGTGATGATTGATATGACCGTGGTGCGCAGAATCCGGACCGCTGTCGCCCAAAAGGGGCGCGGCACTGTCGCGAGTCAATCCGTACCCGCATGTCGGAAACTGGCGCGCACCTCCCGCTCTTTCCAAAGCCCGTAGATGGCCGGAATCACGAGGAGAGTGAGCACAGTGCTCGAGATCATTCCGCCAATCATTGGCGCGGCGATCCGCCGCATGACGCTTGCGCCGGCGCCGCTGCCCCAGAGTATGGGGAGCAGGCCCCCCATTATCGCGGTGACGGTCATCATCTTCGGTCTTACCCGCTCGACGGCACCCTCCATTATCGCGTCGTAGAGATTCCTCAGCGTCGGAGAGCCCGCGCGGGAGTGAGCCTTCCACGCGTGGTCGAGATATATCAGCATCACCACGCCTGTCTCCGCGGCGACGCCCGCAAGCGCGATGAACCCTATCGCGACGGCGACCGACCAGTTGTAGCCGAGCAGCCAGATGAACCAGATGCCGCCAACGAGTGCGAATGGGAGTGAGAGCATCACGATCAGCGTCTCCCCGACACTCCTGAAATTGAAATAGAGGAGAAGGAAGATTATCGCGAGCGTCGCAGGTATCACGAGCTTCATCCGCTCACGCGCTCGCTCCATATACTCGAACTGTCCGCTCCAGACGATCGAATAGCCCTCGGGAAGCGTGACCATCTGATCAACCATGCGTTGAGCATCACGAACGTACCCGCCGATATCCCGGCCGGTCACGTCAACGTACACCCACGCAGTCGGAACAGCGCCTTCTGTCCGCACCACCATCGGTCCCGCTACTTTCCTTATAGTGGCGATCTGGCCGAGGGGCACCTGCGCCGCTCCCGCAGTGACGACTGGCATCGCTGAACCCATGGATCCGGCCATGCCACTCGAAGTCGTCGGGGAAGAGGAGGAATGGGCGATAGGCACGAGGACGTCGGCAAGCTTTTCAGGCGTGTCCCTGAGCTCCTGCGGATATCTGACCCTGACACCGTACCGCTCCCGTCCCTCGACAGTCTGCGTGATCGTCATGCCTCCGATCGCCGTCGCGATAACTGTCTGGACGTCCTGAATGTTCAGCCCGTGACGCGCCGAGGCCGCGCGGTCGATGTCTATGTCGAGATAGTATCCGGATTCCGCCCGCTCAGCGAACGCACTGCGGGTGCCCGGCACAGACTGCACGGCAGATTCGATCTGTCTCCCGATCCGCTCGAGCTCGGCCAGGTCAGGACCGAAAATCTTGATGCCCACGGGCGTCCGAATTCCGGTCGCCAGCATGTCGATGCGGCCCTTTATCGGCATCGTCCACGCGTTTGCAACTCCCGGCATCCTGACGGCAGAGTCCATCTGTGCAACGAGGATCTCCTGCGTGATCCCGGCGCGCCACTCCCGGCGCGGCTTCAGGGTGATGGTTGTCTCGAACATGTCGAGACCGGCAGGATCTGTCGCGGTCGTAGCGCGGCCCGCCTTTCCCCAGACGTGCTCGACCTCGGGAAAGGTTTTCAGAATCTGGTCCTGGATGCGCAGTATCTCACGCGCCCTCGCCACGCTCACGCCCGGCAGTGTCGTGGGCATGAAGAGGATAGTTCCCTCGTCCAGCGGGGGCATGAACTCCGAGCCGATCCTGTTCCACGGAATCAAGGTGAGAATCATGAACCCGCCGGCGGCGGCGATCACCGGCCAGCGGTTCGCGAGCACCGACTTTATCATCGGGCGATACACCCGCACGAGAAACCGGTTCACCGGATTCGCCGACTCACGATATATGCGGCCGCGAATGAACACCCCCATCGCGACAGGAACCAGCGTCACCGAGAGCAGGCTCGCAGCCGCCATCGCGAAAGTCTTCGTGAACGCCAGCGGCTTGAACATCCTCCCTTCCTGTCCCTCGAGTGTGAAGACGGGAAGGAACGACACCGTGATGATGAGCAGCGAAAAGAACAGCGCGGGGCCAACCTCCTTCGACGCCTCGAGCACGACCTTCCACCGCTCGGCCGCCGTGAGCTCCGCGGTATCGAACGCATTTCCGGTTGATTCCCGGCCCTCTGTCAGCAGCTTTCCTGCAACGGCGCGTTCAAGGTGCTTATGCATGTTCTCGATCATCACGATCGCCGCGTCTATCATCGCGCCGATCGCGATCGCGATGCCCCCGAGAGACATGATGTCCGCTCCAACGCCGAGCATGCGCATGGCTATGAAGGCCATGAGAATGCCGACAGGCAGCGTCAGCACGGCGACGAGCGCGGAGCGCGCATGCATCAGGAAGATGAGGCACACGAGTGCAACGACTATCGTCTCCTCGATGAGCTTCTCCTTCAGCGTCCCGATTGCCTCGCGGATGAGATCACTTCTGTCGTAGACGGGCGTGATGACCACGCCTTCCGGCAGACCGGCCTTCACTTCCTCGAGCTTTTCCTTCACGCGCTCGATCGTGGTGAGCGCGTTCTGGCCGAACCGCATCACGACTATCCCGCCGACAGCGTCGCCCCGACCATCGAGATCTGCAACGCCTCGCCTCACCGCCGGGCCGACCGTCACCCGACCCAGCTCCGCTACGCGAATCGGGGTTCCGGCGGCCGTCGCGCCGACCACGACGTTCTCGATGTCCGGGATTCCCTTGAGGTAGCCAAGACCGCGCACCATATGCTCGCGCTCGGAAAGCTCGATGACCATCGCCCCCACGTCGCTGTTTGCATTCTGGATCGCCTGCATCACGACTGTAACGGGAATGCGGTAGGCGAGCAGCTTGGCAGGATCTATGTCAACCTGATATTGCTTCTCGAAGCCTCCGATTGTCGCGACTTCCGAAACGCCGGGAACCGCTGTGAGAGCGTAGCGAATGTGCCAGTCCTGGATCGAGCGCAGCTCGGCGAGTGTCTTTCGCCCCGTGGTATCCTCGATCGCGTACTGGTAGACCCAGCCGAGTCCCGTCGCATCCGGGCCGAGTGTCGGGGTCACGCTCGCAGGGAGCTTTCCCTTGATGCCGCTGAGATACTCAAGCACCCGCGACCGAGCCCAGTAGAGATCCGTGCCGTCCTCGAATATCACGTAAACGAACGAGACGCCGAAGAACGAGTATCCGCGCACCGAAGCGGCGCCCGGGACCTTCAGCATCTCTGCAGCGATGGGATACGTGACCTGATCCTCGATGATGCGCGGAGCCTGCTCGTTATAGTCCGCCTGGACGATCACCTGCACGTCGCTGAGATCAGGGAGCGCCTCGAGCGGAGTCCGCGAGACAGCCCACAGCCCGGCGAAGATCGCCGCCGCCGTGAACAAGCCGACGATGAGCTTGTTCCCCACCGACCATTCGATAACCCGGCGAAGCATCGTCTAGTCCTTTCGAGGAGTCGGCTTGGTCATGTCCATGCCGGGCATGTCTCCCATCCCGCCCAGCGATGTCCCAAGATTTGATTCGGCGTCGACGAGGAAAGTCGCTGACGCGACGACCGTCTCTCCTAGTTCAACTCCGGAGATGATTCGCGTCCTGTCCTCAGTCGACTCGCCGATCACCACGTTCCGCGGCTCGAGCATCCCGTCGGCACGGCGAACGAACACGAGATTCCGCTCTCCTGTCGAGAGAACGGCGCTCCTCGGCACACTCACGAAGCTCGTCGATGCGCCTTCGATCCGTATCGTGGCGTACATTCCCGGCTTGAGGCGCAATCCGGGGTTCGCCAGAGCTACGCGTACCCGCGCAGTTCGCGTTTCCGGATTAAGGGTCGGATAGAGATAGGCAATACGCCCTCCGCGGTTTTCCCCGGGAAGCGCATCGAACTCGGTTGTGACTGCGGCTCCAAGACGAACGGCCGGGAGATCCCGCTCGAACACTTCTCCCTCCACCCAGACAGTCGAGAGGTCCGCGATCTTGTAGAGCGCGTCCCCGGCCATGATCCGCTGGCCGCCGAGAACGTTCTTTTCGATGACGACTCCGCTGTACGGAGAACGGATCGTCATCGTCCGCTGGGCCTGTCCGGTGCGCTCGAGGCGCTCTATCTCCGCTGCTGAAATGTCCCAGTTACGAAGGCGGCGCCTTGCTGCCGTCACCAGGTCGGTGGCGCCAGTCCGGGCATCGCTCGCAGCGCCGGACAGGGACTGGGTGAGCCGCATCGCGAGGAGCAGCTCTTCCTGCGCCGACACGAGCATCGGCGAATAGACCGTGAGAAGCGGCTGGCCTGCGGAAACGGGTTGGCCGTTGTAATTCACGAAGAGCTGCTCGACCCAGCCG
>JBBQZF010000184.1:0-5603 GCA_038208015.1 Gemmatimonadales bacterium | reverse complement strand
GCTCGCCGCATACAACAGCGCACGTTTCGGAAATCCCGCCGAGACGGGTTTTGGCATGGCGCTTCTGTACAGTGCCGACCTTGAGGCCGCCCGAGCGCAGGGTCTCTTTAGCACCTCGCACGTGCCGAGAAATCTCTTTATGATGCTCATTCAGGGGCCCCGGCTTGTCGGAGGGGAGCACGGAGCCCTCCTCGCTTTCCCGTTCATCCGCCCGTCCCCGTGGGGGATGGGCATATTCTTTACCACACCTGCTCTCATCTATATTTTTCGCGCAAAGCTGCGAGAGCCGCTGGTTCAGGCATCGTGGCTCGCGGTAGCCGCGATGCTCATTCCCATTGTCACCTATTATGGAATCGGCTACGTGCAGTTCGGTTACAGATACGCGCTCGACTTCATGCCGTTTCTGATGCTGCTCGTCGCGCGCGGGTTACCGGAGAAACTGTCGCGCCGGGCGATTGCACTAATCGCTGCGAGCGTCGTGATAAATATCTGGGGCGCAATAACGCTGGCCGTCTGGATATAGCGCCAGCGTTCCGACTCACCTCCAGCGGATCACTGACAGGATATTCGAAAAGTCATCGGTCCACGCGGGTACCGATGCCGAACTGCGCAAGGTCCGCCAGGATTCATCAGACAATAGCGCCCCGAGCGAACCTGAGTCCGCGGCAAGTGCCACCCAAGTCGATGGAGAGTGGCCGGTCGGCGTCGACGTCGCAGAACCCGAAGCCCATGTCATGCCGCACTCGACCGACGACGCCGAGCTCCCTGACCAACGCTCCAGCGAGGGGCTCCAGGTCCACGTGAGTGTTGCTTATGTGTACGGCGAGCACGCCGTCGCGGCGAAGAACCCGGAAGTATTCCCTGAATGCCTCACGCGTCATCAGGTGCACAGGAATCGCGTCGGAGCTGAAGGCATCTATCACGAGTATGTCGTATGCCGATGCCGGCGCGGCCGCGATTTTCAGGCGCGCATCGCCGAACACAACGCGCGTCGAAGGTGGGCAATCGCGAAGAAGCGTGAACCGGGCAGTGTCGGCAGCGATTCTCGCTACGAGCGGGTCGATCTCGTAAAAAGTCCAGCTGTCGTGCTCGCGTCCGTAGCACGCCATGCTCCCTACTCCCAGGCCAACGACCGCAACACTCCGCCGCGGAAGACGACCGGGCAACGTCAATGAAAAAACATCTCCCGCCGGACCATGGCGGTGGTAGTAAGTGAGCGGATCGAGCCGCTCACTCTCAGCCAGCGATTGCGCCCCGTGCACAGTCCTTCCGTGCTCGAGCGTGCGAACACCCTTCGACGGGTTGTTAAGCACGCGATAAACCCCGAAGAAGCTGCGCTCCGCCACGACAAGCCTCCTCCCACTCGGCTCACCCGTCATCCTGACCGTCCCGATGGCGAACATGATTGCGAGCGCCAGGGCAAATCGGCGCGGGCGATCCCGGAAGGAAAACAGGACAACCCCGAACAGCATCATCATCAGAGTCGGCACGAGTTCCGGCGGCGCGCCGGGCCTCCACGTTGCAGCAAACAGGGCAATACCAAAGACGACAGGGGCAACAATATCCGCTGCACCTTTCCTTCCGGTCGCGGGGCGGAGAAGCGCGGCCGCCGCTATCGCTATGGGATACTCGAGGCTAAAGAGGAGCCAGGAGCACATGAAAACGGATCCGATCAGCCCTGCATAAAAAAGTCGGCCTGTATGATCCCGCGTGGCTTTCAACCCGGATACCGCCCGGTTAGGGTTACACTCAATGAACCTGACAATCTCCGCAAGCAAGCCCGACCCGCAACCTCATTCAGTCGTTATCCTGGCGCGCGGCCTCGGCACCAGGATGCGCAAAGCAGATCCTGATGCTGTCGTCGGGACGGAACAGGCCGCCGTAGCGGACGCAGGGGTGAAAGGGATGATCCCGATAGGCAGGCCGTTTCTCGACTACGTGCTCGGCGCGGTCGCCGACGCAGGGTACGAGCGCGTCTGCCTCGTGATCGGCCCCGAGCACGACGCAATCCGGACCTACTACACCTCCACTGCGCCGCCAAAGCGGCTGTCTGTGGAGTTCGTTGTCCAGGAGAAGCCTCTTGGAACCGCCGACGCGGTTCTCGCCGCCGAGGAGTTCGCGGGTGGGAAGCCCTTCGTTGTTCTCAACTCAGACAACTATTACCCGGTCGAGGCGCTGGCGAGTCTCAGAACGACCGATCCTCCGGCCCTGATCGGCTTTTCCCGAGGAGCGCTCATCGAGCGCGGCAACGTCGCACCAGAGCGCGCCGGCCGCTTCGGTGCGCTGGAAATCGATGACAGCGGCAATCTTCTGAGCATCACCCCGCGGCAGGGAGGCGCAGTAGCTCCCGGGGAGATTTACGCCAGCATGAACTGCTGGCTCTTCGATTCGCGGATTTTCGATGCCTGCCGCACCGTTCCGGTGTCGCCCCGCGGCGAGCTCGAGCTTACAAGGGCAGTGCAGATGGCGGTTGATTCACTGGGGATGAAGATCGCGGTGATAAGGATGGACCTTCCGGTTCTCGACCTCTCGTCTAGAGCTGACATCCCGGTCGTTGCGAAGCGACTCGAGGGGATTCCCGTCTCTTATTGAGGCGACGCGCCGTCGAGCAGCTCGGCCAGCATCTGGTACGGCATCGCGCCTGAGCGGCGGGCTGCTTCCTTTCCGGCGACGAACACGATTGTCGTCGGAATTCCGCGGATTCCAAACGGGCGGGTTGCCTCCTGTGAAAGGTCGGTATTCACCTTGGCGATTATCGCCTTGCCCGCGTAGTTCGCCGCGAGCTGGTCCACGGCGGGCGCCATCATCTTGCAGGGCCCACACCAGTCGGCGTAGAAGTCGACGAGCACGGGTACCTGGGCTTCGGCAATAGTCCGGGGGAAACTTTCGTCGTCGAGAATAACTGGCCGGTCAAGAAGCATCGGCTTCGAGCAGTTCCCGCATTTTGGGCGGTCGGCCGCCCGTGCCACGTCGATCCGGTTCCATGTAAGGCAGAACTGACAGCGGAGTGTCGCCCCGGTTCCGGCGCCAGTTGCCTGCGTTGCTTCGCTCATCGCTTGTCTCCCTGGTTTGTCCTTCGGGCTCTCATGAAACTACCGGATCTGCAAAAAGTGACGCAGCCGCGCCCGTCTTAGTCATGTGTTTACAGTCCGCACCAGTCCGAGTCCGAGTCCGCAGTAGTCGCAGTCCGAGTCCGCAGTACGTCCGCAGCCCGCAATCAGTGACTGTGTGACCCTCCTCCCCCCCCACTCGTCATTGTGATGCATCGGCAGGCTGTTCCGCATAATGACGGACCAGCGGCCGGTGCTTATCGGGCACGCCAGATAAAGGAGTCCACGCTGCCGAAGCTCTCGAGTCACACCCCCCAGCACCGCGCGTCAGGCAGTCACCCCGGCTTCAGCATGCTCGAGATGCTGGTGGTGATGATCGTTCTCGCCATCCTCGTTTCAGTTGCGATCCCGAAGATGGCGCTGATAATTCGCAAGGAGCGCGTAAACCGTGCGGCCCAGGTCATAACCCAGGATCTTCAGAACGGATTCGCCATGGCCGGGCGCCAGCGCGCCCCGGTGCGCCTGACATTCTATCCGTCGACTAAGAAGTACGTCTTCACTGACCGCGCCACGGGCAAGGTGCTCCAGACCCGGTTCCTCAGCGAGGGGACAGACTACTCAGTCAGCAGTCTCGCCTCGACCGCCAACGAGGTTGACGTCCTTCCCAACGGCATAGGATCCGTGTCCTTCATGGTCACTGTGGCCAACGGCGACTATTCCCGACAGGTCAGCGCGTCGAGCGCCGGCTTCGTGAGGATGACCCCACAATGAAGCGAGCTCCCTTCAAGCCGGGCCTGCGTAACCGCCGAGGCGGTTTCATCCTGATGGAAGTGATAGTGGCGATGACGCTGCTGGCGCTGATTCTCACGCCCCTTGCCGCGATGGTCTACAAGATCACTGCCCGGAACCACCGGACTGTCGGCAACACGTATCGCAACGCCGTCGCGATGCGCCACGTCAACCTGCTCGAAGCTATTCCGTACGACAGCCTCCCCGTGGGGAGCTGGACGGAGACGGTAACATCAAACCCGTACCCGCACAGCATACGTGTCACGGTTGACCAATACTTCCAGAAATGGCAGCTCAAGGCGAAGCGCGTCACCCTCGTGATTGCGCCGACGAACCCGCTCTACAAGAGCGATACGCTCAGCTTTGTGCGCTCGAGCGCCAACACGCGCACTACCTTCATCGACGACGGTTTCTGATGAAACACCTCCCGGGATCGCGCAATGGGATGAGCATCGCCGAACTGATCATCGGCATGGTCATTCTGGCAATCGTAGGCATGGGCCTTACAAGGATCATGAGTTCACAGGCCCGGTATTACGACCACCAGAAGACCTCGAACCTCGCGCGCTCGGTCTCGCGCGGACCGCTCAACCGCATTGTCTCCGATCTACGAATGGTCGAAGCAGCCGGCGGGGTTATGGCGGCCTCGTCAACCTCCCTCGATATGCGGGTTCCCTACGCGATGGGCGTGGTGTGCGGGACCGGCCCCAACAATCGCACGCACCTGAGCCTTCTGCCGGTCGATTCGGCAATGTACGCGAGTCCCGGATATTCCGGCTATGCGTGGAGGGGAGGCGATGGGGTCTATTATTACGTCGAAGGCACGTCCACGCAGGAAGTTGGAAATCTCAACGTCTGCAACTCGTACCAGATAAAGACACTGACCGGCCAGGGAGCGCGAATCATCATGATCTCCCCGAAACTCGACAGCGCGGCGACTTACGGGACCCCGGTGCTGTTCTATCGGAGGATCCGGTATTCGTTTGGGCCCTCGACGTCAGTGCCTGGCACCGTCGGACTCTTCCGGACGCGCATCCAGGACGACTTCACGGAAGAGCTTTCCGCTCCCTACGACAACGCGGCGAAATTCCGCTTCTTCGTGGGGAGCAGCATCGTCGCTCAGGATTCGCCGCCAGCCGACCTGTCGACGATCCGTGGCGTGGAGATGAACATGACGGGGCTCAGCGAGCGAACACCGATGGGCGCGACCCAGAAGAAGAAGGCTCCCTTCGTTACTGCAGTGTTTTTCAAGAACCGTCTCAATTGATCCGGAGATCGCATGAAGACGAAAGCTAGAAAGGGGTTTGCGCTTCCGACAGCGATTCTCGTCATCGGGATCCTCACGATATCTATCGCGGCGGGCTTCACGCTCGTGAACTCCGAGCGGCGCGGCGTTGACGACCAGCAGGCTCAGGTCAGCGCTTTTGTTCTCGCCCAACACGGGCTCGAGACGTTCTTCGTCAAGCGCGACTCGCTCGGTTTTACCTCCAGACCGCCGGCGATAAAGGAGGGGCCAGTCCGCATCCAGCTCAAGGGCGGATACGCCGACGTGCAGCTCGACCTGATCCGCCCGCCGGTCGGGTCGCTTGCCGGTCTGTATGTGGTGCGGTCGCGCGGAACCCAGACCTCCGGTGCGATCAATGGAGTTCCTGCGGGCATACGCACGGTTGCCCAGTATGCGGCGTGGGAGCCGGCAACGATGGAGGTGAACGCGGGTTGGACTGCCATCTCCGGCATCCGGAAGAACGGTTCCTCAGGTTCTTT
>JBBQZF010000183.1:0-5698 GCA_038208015.1 Gemmatimonadales bacterium | reverse complement strand
CCGCAGTACGTCCGCAGTCCGCAGTCAGTCAATAAACGTCTTCCCACTTCTTCGACAGCCTTCCCGCCGAGTCGATGACGCCGACCATCGAGTAGGTCTGGACGAAATTCCCCCACTGTTCCTTGGTGGCCGTGTCGATGTCTTCGGCAAACAGTCCGTGCTTGTTACGGCACGCGAGGATGTTGTCGAAGAGTTCGCGCGCTTCGTCCTTCCGTCCGGTTGCTGCGAGAGCGTTGATGTACCAGAACGTGCAGACGATGAATGCGTTCTTCGGGAATCCGAAATCGTCCTCCTCGGAATACCGGTGCACGAAATCTCCGTGGCGCAGGTCGCGCTCAATAGCGGCGATCGTCCCGAGAAACCTGGGATCGTCGGCATCAAGGAACCCGACGTCGTGAAGACGGAGAAGGCTCGCGTCGAGAGTCTCGCCGTCCATTGTCGCGACGAAGCTGCCGAGTTTTTCGTTCCATGAGCGCTCTAGAATCACCTCCCGCATGCCGTTCGCTGTCGAACGCCAGTATTGAGCCCGGTCATCCAGCCCGATATGACTCGCGATTCGCGACAGCCTGTCGCAGCCGGCCCAGCACATCACGCTCGAGAAGGTGTGAACCCTCTGGATTCCGCGAAGCTCCCAGATACCTGCGTCCGGCTTGTCATACAAGGCGGCGGCGCTTTCGCCCAGCAGCTCGAGGCGCGCGAACAGGTCCGCGTCGCCGCGGCGCACCAGTCGCTGGTCGAAGAAGATGTGAGGCGCGGCCAGGATCGCTGCGCCGTACACGTCGTGCTGAACCTGGTGGTATGCCTGGTTCCCGATCCGCACAGGTCCCATTCCGCGGTATCCATCGAGATGTTCGGCGATGGTTTCATCCGGCACCTCCAATCCGGACACTGAGTAGAGCGGCTTCAGCCGGTGGTCGTCGACGCCGGCGATGATGTTGAGCGTGAAGCCGAGGTAGCGTTCCATGATGCGCGTGGCGCCAAGCTGGTTCAGCGCGTTCACCACGAAGTATGCATCGCGGATCCAGCAATACCGGTAGTCCCAGTTGCGCCCAGTGCCCGGTGCTTCAGGGACTGACGTCGTCACTGCGGCGATAATTGCGCCCGTATCCTCGAACACGTTCAACTTGAGAGCGATTGCAGCTCGTATGACGGCGTCCTGCCACTCGAAGGGGATCGCCAGGGCACGAACCCAGGTGCGCCAGTAATCGATCGTTTCCTCGAGCATGTGCCGGCCGAGCTCGACTACGCCTTCACTCACCGTCTCGTCGGGCCCGAGGATGACAGTGACGGGATGATCGATGAAGAACGCGCCTTCCTCAAGCAGAGCGGTCATGCCGGCGTTGCTCGTCGCGCGCAGCGTGACCTGCTCGCCCATGTACGTCACGTGATTGCTTCCTCGCTTCATCGCCATCGGCTCGCGACCGTAGCCCTGCGCCGGGCGGAGGCGAACGCGGACCCGCGGATTCCCGGAGAGGCGCCGGATCTGCCGCACCAGCATCATGGGAGCGAAGATGCGCCCGTACTGCCTGTATCGGGGAGCGAAGTCGGTTATCTCGACGCAGCCTCCGCTCTCGTCGTAGATGCGGGTGCATAGGACAGGAGTGTTGACGATGAGCTCCTGCTCGGTCCTGACGGCATCGAGCACTTCGATGTTGAAGTAGCCGAAGTCCCCGCCTTTCGCCGGGTCACCGCGAAGGAGCGAGCAGAAAACAGGATCGCCGTCGAAACGCGGAAAGCAGCACCACGTCACGCTTGCATTTCCATCGATCAGCGCGCCGATTGTCCCGTTGCCGGTAAGTGCAAGATCCTGGAGGTTCACGAATCAACTCCTGCCTGCAGCCATTCCCGCAGTGACTCGACGTCCCGGAGGCGCCACCGGGCGTGCGTTCGGCCGGGCCCGATCTTGACGGAGTGACCACCCATCCTGTTCACGACCTTGAATCCATGTTCATCAGTTACATCATCTCCTATGAAAACGGGAATGCGCCCCGCGAAAGGGGGGTCGAGCATCAACTCCTCGATTGCAACGCCTTTATCTGTTCCCGCGGGCTTCAGCTCGACGACCCGCTTCCCTTTCTGAATACTGAAATCCGGCACGTAGCGCGACCGGAGGGACCGCATCAACTTGTGCGCGTAACCGGCGAGCGCCGGCGCATGACGATAATGGAGCGCTATCGAAAGCCCCTTGTATTCCGCTATCAGACCCTCGTGCCTTGCAACCGCATCGAGGAGGTGCAGGCGCACCTGATTGAGGTTTCCCGACCGCACGCGGTGCGTTGACATCGTGCCGTCAGCGGATCTCACCTCGAGCCCGTGCTGGCCGGCGATCGCCATTTTGCTGAGCGGAAGAACGCGGTCAACATCGGCGATTGACCGTCCGGTGATCAGCGCGACAGCCCCGCCTGTCAGCGTGTGAAGCTTACGAATCAGGGGAGGCATGTCCCGGTGCACGACGATCCGGTCGGGCGACGGCGCGATCTCCACGAGAGTGCCGTCGACGTCGAAGAACCATGCCCAACTCAAATCCGGCCGCGGCGGCTGGCCCTTACGCGGACGGGCACCTGGTGATCCACGCGACCTATCCGAGCGACGCAATCTTCTGGCGCGAGGGGGATGGATCCGCCGCACCCGGCCATGGCGCTGCCAGGGAGGATCGGTCGAGAATCTTGCCGCGGCGCCGGATCTCCGCCGCGTCGATCAGCATCCGGCCGGCCCACCGGTACACGTTGAACTCTCTGACCAGCCCGCGCATCAGGCGCATCCTCGCGCGCTGCAGCTGGCGCGGCATGGTGAGGGCGACGTGCAGAGCGGCGGCGCATTCCTCGACGTCGTAGGGGTTTACAACCAGCGCCTCGGGAAGCTCACGCGCCGCGCCAGTGAACTGGCTGAGCACGAGAACGCCCGCTTCGTCGTCGCGCGCCGCGACGAACTCCTTGGCCACGAGATTCATTCCGTCGTGGAGGCTGCTCACGAAGCACACGTCAGCCGCCCGGTAATAGGAATACACCTCGTGGGGCTCGTGGTGCTGCACCAGCAGGATAATCGCCGGGTGCACGCCGTCGGAGAACCGCGCATTGATCCGGGTAACCAGCGAGCGAACCCGCTGCTCGTATGCCTGATAGTCCTCGATGCTCGCTCTTGTGGGCGCCGCAATCTGGATGAACGTGAATCGGCCTACCCATGCGTCGTGAACTTCGAGAAGGCGCTCGACCGCGCGGAGCCGCTCCTCGATTCCCTTCGTGTAATCGAGCCGGTCGACTCCAATGCCGATCGCGTGATCGGAAGGCAGATTGTGCCGTTTCCTCACGTCGTCGCGGCACTGCTCGACGGGCACGGCAATGAGCTCGGGCTCGGGCGGCCAGTCGATCGAGATCGGGTACCGCTTCACGGCCGTCGTCTGCTCCCGGTGGGACACGCTGAAGGTTTCGCGGTCAACCCTCGCCTCGACGAACCGGTCGACAGTATCCACGAAGTTGTTGCAGTGGAACTGCGTGTGAAAACCGAGAATGCTCGAGCCCAGCAGTCCGTCGAGAAGCTGGTTGCGCCACGGGCATATCCCGAACGCTTCCGGGTTCGGCCATGGGATGTGCCAGAACGTGATGATCGTCGCGGCCGGCATCATCTCACGGATCATCCGCGGCAGCAGGGCAAAGTGATAATCCTGGACGAGAACGATCGGGTCGGGGGCCCTGCTCTCGTCGCGAACCGCGTTGGCGAATTTCCGGTTTACCTTCTCGTACTCGTTCCAGTCTGAAGCCCGGAACGTCGGGCGCACGTGCGCGATATGACAAAGCGGCCAAAGCCCTTCGTTGGCGAAGCCATAGTAGTACCCGGCTTCCTCCTCGCGCGTGAGCCACACCCTGCGAAGCGAATACGACGGGTCATCGACCGGCACCGCGATCCTGTCGTGGTCATCGACCACGAGCTTGTCGGCCGATCCGCTGCCGTGCGCGATCCACGTTCCGGAGCAGGCGCGCATTATCGGCTCGACTGCCGTGACAAGACCGCTCGCCGGGCGCTGGACGCGAATCTGCTCTCCCTGCCTGACGTGGATGTAGGGCTCGCGATTCGAAACGATTATCACCTGCTGCCCACGCAGCTCGCGGTCGAGGATCTCGCGAAGCGTGGCACCACTCCACGCGAGCTGCTCCTCGTCCCTGAATCTGTTCTCCGCCTCGAGGTCCCGTATCAGGGCGCGCAGGTCGTTTGCGATCGGTTGAAGCTCCCCACTCTCGCCGCCACCACCTGCGCGCAATCCCTCGCCCCGGAGTATCGCCCGCAGTCCCGACACCCATCCGCGGAAGCTCCATTGCGCGATCACGACGGTGATCAGCGAGACGAGCGCAGCAAGGCCGGCGAAAAAGTAGAAGAGATACGTCCGAGTCTCCTCGCTTCGCCGCGTTACGAAGCTCATGTCGTGAACCAGAATCAGCCTGGCATTCTGAGTCGTCGTGGTAAGCTCGCGAACTGAGACGAGAAGGGGCCCGGCTTCCGCGGAAAGCAGGTTGCCACCGCCGGTCGAATATTTGTCCAGATCGTCGCACCGGATATCGGCGGGAAACGTCGGGCTCGCGATAATCTCGCCGCCTGAGCCAGGGCAGAGCGCGAGTGCGTAAAGGCGCTCATCCCGGGCAATCCGCTCGAAGAACCGCGTGACGGCGCGCGGGTCGTTCGTCGCCACGAATTCGGCGACGGGCCCGTCGATCGTGTTGACGATCAGGCTGGCGCGAAGATCGAGGTCACGGGTGAACCAACGCAGCGTTAGACGGTCTACAAGGGGCGTGACCGCGTACGCAAGCGCAGCGAGCGTCAGCGCGAGCGGAATGATGAACCGAAGCGAAAGTCTCATCACCCTCCAAGTCACAGCAAATGCGTGGCCATGCCACACCGCTCGCGTGATGAATTACCGCTTCGGTGCTAATATTGGCGATGCGCCTGATTTTTCCGCTCCTGCTGACGCTGGCGATCGTCGTTATCCGTGGTATTTCGCCGATAACGGGGCCTGCCGGAGGGTCGCCACCGGCAGGAGTTTCACTGGATGTTTCCCCGGCATACGTGGCGATGTCGCCGGTATCGCGCACGCTTGATGCGCTGAGCCTCCTCTCCAACCCGCAGACGATCGCGCTGTTCGTTTCCCTGGCCATCGCTGTCGCCGGCTTCGCGACGCTGCGCGGAAAGGCGGCACGACGCCAGATGTGGATGCGGCTGGCGCTGGGAACTGCGGGTCTTATCGCGGCAATCGCGATAATCGAGGCGGCGGTTGTTTTTCTTCCACGGCCAATGGCCGCTCTCGTCGTCGACGACGAAGAGATTGTGCGCGTTGACTTTCACAGCCACACCGGCGCATCGCACGACGTGAGAAAAAGCTTCACCGCGGAGCGGAACCGGGAATGGCATCGCTCCGGCGGGTTCGACATCGCGTACATAACCGACCATGTAACGTTCGACGGCGCAGTCGCCGCGCGTGAAAACAACCCGCGGCTCGCCGGTGATGGCACGTCCCTCCTTACCGGCGTGGAGGGGCGCTATCACAGGATAGTGTCGACGATCATGCTCGGGCTGACAGAAGCCGACACCGCTCTGCTCAACCGCCGCGGCAACCTCCTGCCTGGCGAAACGGCCTCGGGGCGGCGGCCCGTCACGATAGTCGCTCTTCCGAACCGGAACCTCGACTCGGTCACTATCGAAAGTCTCGACA
>JBBQZF010000182.1:0-5708 GCA_038208015.1 Gemmatimonadales bacterium | reverse complement strand
CTGAGCGGAATCGGCGAGACTCTGGTAGTTGTTGCCGGTCAGCGCCACCGTCAGCCCCCGTCCCGCACCCCGGATGCCAAGCGAGTTGGGCTGGATCGCGAAGGCCCGGACACCGATGACCTGCCCCACCATTCCGTTGATCTGACCCACGATCTCCTGCTGGCTGCGGCTGCGCTCTTCCCACGGCGCCAGCGACATCACCATGAAGCCGCTGTTGTCCGATCCCGTCCCGGCGATTGAGAAGACGTTGGTGACCTCGCCGGACGCGCGCAGAGGTTCGACCAGATCCTCGATCTCGCGCATCTTGCCGGCCGTGTAGTCAAGCGACACGCCCTGCGGCGCCGAGACGCGAAGGAGTGCGAGCGAACGGTCCTCCGGCGGTGTGAGTTCCTGACGGATGCCGCCCATCGACAGCGCGGCCACGATGGCGAACCCAATTGAAAACACGATGACCAGAAGTGGCATCGCGAGGCAGAAGCGCAGCGCCAGCGCGTAAAGCGACGCGAGCCTCCGGCCGAGCCAGATCATCGGTCCCCGTCCCTCCGCAGTGCCTGAATGGCCCTTCAGCAGCCGGCTCGCCAGAACCGGGCAAAGGGTCAGGGCCACGACCGACGACAGGAGCACCGACATCGCGAGGGTGAAGCCGAACTCGCGGAAAAGTCCCCCGGTCTGCCCGGGCAGGAACGACAGCGGGATGAACACTGCCGCCAGCGTCGCGGTGGTGGTGACGACGGCGAAGAACACCTGTTGCGTCCCGAGGACCGCCGCAGCCCGCGCGCCCATGCCCTCGGATCGTCGGCGCACGATATTCTCGAGCACCACGATGGCGTCGTCGACGACCATGCCCGTCGCCAGCACAAGCGCCAGCAGGGTCAGGATATTGACCGAGAACCCCACCATGTAGATGGCGGCGAGTGTGCCCACCAATGCCACCGGGAGCGTCACGGCGGGGATGAGCGTCGCGCGGACGTCCCTGAGGAAGAGAAAGATGATCGCGATGACGATGGCGACGGCGATGCCGAGCGTGTTCAGCGCCTCGCGGATCGAGCCGTTGATGAAGACCGCGTCGTCGCTGGTCACGAAGACGCTGATGTCGTCCGGAAGGATCGCCTGCAACTCGTCCACGACCGCCCGCACCGATTGCGAGATCTCCAGCGTATTGCTCTGGGCCTGCCGGATGATGCCCATTCCAAGGCCCGTCTGTCCGTTGGCGCGCAGCACGCTTTCACCCGGAGCGGGGCCAAGCGTGACGGTCGCCACATCGCCCACCGTGACGCCGTCCCGGATCGCCAGGGCCTCGAACTCGGCGGGGCTCGACACGGTCGCGGTCGTCCGGACGACGATGCTCTGGCTGCTCGAGTTGAGCGCGCCCGCGGGTGCGTCGAAGGCCACGTTTCTCAGCGTCATGCTGACATCGGCGAGGGACAATCCGCGACTCGCAAGCTGCATCTGGTCGACGTCGATGCGGAAAACGGATTCTCGGTCGCCGTATACCTGCAGGTCCGCGACACCCGGGACCGAGATCAGCCGATCCTCGATGACCTCCTCGGCGAACTGGGACAGCTCCTGCGCGGTGCGCCGGTTCGAGGTGACCGCGATCCGCATCACCGCTTCGGCGTTGGCGTCCGCCTTCACGATCCGCGGGTCCTCCGCTCCGTCGGGAAGCGCGTTCTGGATGCGTCCGATGGCGTCCCGCATATCGGTCGCGGCGACGTCGAGGTCGGCGTCGTCGCCGAACTCGACGGTCACCCGGCTGCGGCCGAAACGCGAACTGGACGAGATCGACTTGACCCCGGCCACCCGTCCCGCGGCGCCCTCGATCTGGGCGGTGATCTCGCGGTCCACCGTCTCGGGCGAGGCTCCGGAGAATTCTGTCGTGACCGTAATCACCGGACGGTCCACGTCCGGCAACTCGCGGACTTCTGCGCCGAAAAGCCCCGCAAGCCCGGCAAGGACAATCAGCGCCGACAGCACGAAAGCCAGGATCGGCCGCCTGACGAAAAGCGCGGTGCTTGAGGAGAGAGCGGACTGCGCGCTGACGGCCATCGCCCTATCCGCGGGTCACGGCGCCCGGCGCCGGCCCCTTCAGCGCGGCGTCGTCTCCCGAAACCGTCACCTCCGTGCCCGGCCGAAGGTTCTGCATGCCCTCGGTCACCACCTGCTCGCCGACCTCGAGGCCGCCTCCGACGAGAACGGTGTCGCTGTTTCTCTGCTGGATCATGATCTTCTGCCGCTCCGCCTTTCCCTCGCGGATCACCCAGACGAAGGGACCGTCGCTGCCCCACTGGATCGCAAGGGGATCGATGGACGGAAAGGGATCGCCGGTGAACGAGAGGGTGATGCGAAACGCCATCCCGGCGCGCAGCACGTCCTCGGCGTTCGCGAGCGAGGCCTGGAGACGCAGCGTCCGGCTATCGGAATCGACGCGGTTGTCGATCGCCGTGATGCGCCCTTCCAGCTCCAGCTGGGGCCGGGCGAGAGGTGTGGCGCGGATCGCGTCGCCCGGTTCGATCTGGGCGACGAAGCGCTCCGGCACCCTGAACTCGACGACGATCTCGGAGCGGTCGTCGATCTGAGCGATCTCGGTGGTGGGCGTCACCTGGTCGCCGACCGTGTGAGCGATGATGCCAAGCCAGCCGGAGATCGGGGCCACGATCTTGCGCCGCTCGATCTCGAGCTGCGCCTCTCTCAGGTCCAGCTCCGCCGTTTGCAGCGCAAGCGTGGCGCTGCTCTGCTGGATGCGCGACACAGTGCCCCCCAGCGCATTGACCCTCTCCAGCGCCTCGCGCGCGTCCTCGACCACAAAGCGGGCGCGCTCCAGCTCGATCTGCTGGCTGGCGTCGTCCATCGTCGCAAGGACGTCGCCCTCGTTCACGTAATCGCCGGACTGCACGTTGACAGCGGACAGGTTGCCCGCGACCTCCGGCAGGATCGCCACGCTGCGCAGCGCCCTGCCGTCGCCGATGGTGGTGATCTCGTCATAAAGGCTGGCTTCTTCGACCGCCTTCGCGATCACAGTCACCGGCCCGCCGCCGCCCCTTCCGGCCCCGCCCTGACCGCCACCGCCCTGCGGCGCGATGGCCGCCTCCGCCTCGATCCCGAGGCGCTCGAGCACACCGAGCCGGTCCAGCATCGGGTGCGACGCCGGAACGTAGGCCGCAAGACCCCACACGGCGACTGCGACAAGGACCACGGTGACAAGAACCTGTTTCAACAAGGACATATGCGGTTCAGGCGGTCCCCAAAGTTGCCAAGGCGCGCAGGGAGTTGCGGCCCGTCCCTCCTACAGCATCCATGGGGCGCTGTCTCGTCAGGCATTCGTGAAGTGATCCGTTGCCAGCGCGGTGACATAAGCGTTTATGCCGGGCGAATGCGATGCGGTGCTAGCTCGTTCCGTCGGCGTCAGTGAAGACGCGAGCCCACCAGGTATCCGTCGATGGATTGCTCGCCCAGCGCACGCATCGCCTCGAGCCGGTGCAGCCCTTCCATCAGGATGAATCGCTGCCCGTCGGTCCGCAATCGGATCGGCGTCGTCTGGCCGTTCGTGAGAATGTCTTCCGCGAGCGCCGTGACCTTGTCGGGCTCAAGCGTCTTGAGCCGTTTCGCCGGGACGTAGATCATCTCGATCGGGAAGCCGCGTCTTTCCAGCATGCCGTCCTGTCCTGTCTGCCTAAATCACTGAGTCGAAACATCGACCCTGAACGCAGGAAATTGCCCGCGACGATTATCGCCTTTCGTCCTATATCACGGTTTTGGCCGGGCACCCATGATACAAATTCACCGCCTCATGTCCGGGTGGGGGTGAATTCTCTCCTTTGACGGCATATCTTCTTCAGGTCGGAGCGGTTATGGTTCATGTCGAGAACGGTCCGCTTGCTGCGGACACCCATCCTAACTGGCGAACGGGAGAATTCGATGCCGACCGAAACGGCGAAGAGCGGTCCGCGCGCGCCATCCAAGCTTGATGCGCGCGCCACCGAAACCAATCGCGTCGCGCGGTCGATCATCGAGGCTGAGCGCGAAGATCGCGACAAGCAAACGCAGCGGCTTCGAAAGTCCAGGCTGGAACGCGAGGCCTCCGAGACCCCCAAGGCGAAGGCCGCCGCGAAGAAACCCGCCACCCGCGTCAGAAATCGGAAACCATAGCAGCATGACAATTCAGAGTGCGGTGCAGGATGGCGATGCCGTCATTCCTGAAACGGACGCGCGGACATGGGTCCGCATCCTGTCCAAGTATCGCGAGCCGTCGCACCGGCGCAGCGCCTTCGAAATCGCGGTGACGGCTGTTCCCCTGATGGCCCTCTGGGTCCTCGCATGGGCCAGCCTCTCGGTCAGCGTCTGGCTCGCGATCGGAATTTCCATCGTGAACGCGGGCTTCCTCGTCCGCCTTTTCGCCATCCAGCACGATTGCGGACACGGATCGCTCTTCCGCAACCGCAGGCTCGGCGACTGGGTCGGGCGCGTCCTCGGCGTCGTGACGCTGACACCCTATGACGTGTGGAAGACCACCCACGCGCTGCATCATGCCTCGTCGGGCAATCTCGACCGGCGCGGCATCGGCGACGTGATGACGCTGACGGTCGACGAGTATCGAAGCCGGTCCTGGAGCGGGCGGTTGAGCTATCGTCTCTACCGAAACCCGCTGATCATGTTCCTCGTCGGTCCGGCCTGGCTGTTCTACTGCCAGCATCGCGTTCCTCTGGGCGTCGGCGGCCGCCGGGTCTGGATCAGCGCCATGGGGACGAACATCGCCATTGTCTGCCTCCTGGCGCTTGTCGTCTGGACCGTCGGTGTCGCGCCTGTCGTCTTCCTGTGGCTTCCCACGACGTTCTTTGCCGCGGCCATCGGTGTCTGGATGTTCTACGTCCAGCACCAGTTCGAGGAGACCGTCTGGCAGGAAGAGCAGGATTGGCAGCTTCATCACGCCGCGGCGCATGGAAGTTCCCACTACGTCCTTCCGCAACCTCTGCAGTGGATGACCGCCAACATCGGCGTCCATCACGTCCATCACCTGCAGAGCCGGGTGCCGTTTTATCGTTTGACAGAGGTGCTGCGCGATCACCCGGACCTCGACCAGGTCCAGAGGCTTTCGGTGCGGCAGAGCCTGTCGTCGATCAAGCTCAAGCTCTGGGACGAGCGGCACCAGAAGCTGGTGTCGTTCCGCGACGCTCGCCGGTCTGACGTCCGCGTCGCCTGAGATCTTCTGATTTCAAGCCTGTGCCAGCGCCGTTCTCTGCGGCGCCAGCCGCTTCTCCCGCTCAACCCGCTGCGGCACCTCTGGTCCAGCGTGGAACAAGCTGACGCAGCGCCACCGGGACGACGAGCAATAGCCCGATAGCCGTCGCGGGCAGGCTCGGCGCCACCAGCAGAAGCGCAGCGATCACCAGAAGCAGGCGCTCTGCCCAGTGGATCGGCGCGAAGAGCCAACCCGACACGGCAGAAGCGAGGACCCATATCCCAAGCGCCGCACCGGTGAAGGCGAGAAGGAACGCAGGCCACGTGAACCCGTCCGTCACGATCAGAAGCGCGGGCTGGAAGGCGAAGACGAAGGGCACCAGCGCCTTGCCCATGCTCAGGCGGAAAGCCGTGTTCCCCGCCTTGAAGGCATTGGCCCCGGCGATCCCCGCCCCGGCGTAGGCCGCCATCGCCACGGGTGGTGTCACGTCCGCGAGCACTCCGTAGTAGAAGACGAAGTAGTGCGCGACGAG
>JBBQZF010000181.1:0-5718 GCA_038208015.1 Gemmatimonadales bacterium | reverse complement strand
CGTCAGGGCCGACGAATCGATGCTGCATCCGGCCTTCAGCGCGACGTGTCGCGAGAAGTATGCGGAATCGGTGGCCGTGAAGAGAACATTCCCGAGTATCGTGCTGTCGATGTCGCCCGGCTCGATTCCGGCACGCGCGATCGCGGTTTTCGCTACCCTCGCGGTGAGATCGGCGACGGGCATGTCGCGGAGCATTCCGCCGAAAGTGCCGAATGGCGAACGGACTGCCGAGAGGAATACAACTCCGTCCCGCGTCACGAACCGACCGTCCGCCCGCACGTCGCGCAGAATTTCCATCCCTTCTCGAGCTCGCTGCCGCAGGCGGGGCAGCGAGAAATCGAGAGATTGTTGCCGCAGTGCGGGCAGTAGACAACGTTCCGGCCTTCGGGGAGCGTGCCGCCACAGAACCTGCAGCCTTCCGGTACTGAGGCTCCCAGCATCGATGAGAGGGCCGCGGGCGCTCCCGCCGCTGCGGGCGTTGGAGCTGCAGGCGCCGGGCTTCCCGACGGTGGGGAGGACAACTCGAAAACAAGAGACGCAGAGTTCCTGGGAGACGCAGGAGAACCAGGAGAACCAGGAGAACCAGGAGAACCGGCAGGTTCGGGAGAAACGGGAGGGGCGGGCTTTGCGGCCTCCTCGGTTCCAGAAGCAGTGAGCGCGCGGATGCGGCGCAGCGCCTCGGGAGCGAGCGATACCTTCGAGCCCGCGAACTCGCGAAACGCGCCGGGATCCATGTGCGGTGACTCGAGCTCAGACTTCAGCTTCTCCCGCATCGACTGATCGGTCTGCAGATAGTCGCGCTCGCCGGAGAGCAGCCTCATCATCGCTATCTCGTAATCCTGATTCGTCTCGATTCCAAGTTCGCGGCGGTGGTGCCGGTACGGAATCAGTGTCTCGTAAAGCTCCTGCACCGTGAACGGGAGCGTGAGGTACTCGGAGTGGCGGTGACGGATGTTGCTCACGAGCCGGTGAAATACGCGATCTAGATCGTCCATTTTCTCGGGCTTGGCTTGAATGTCATGGCTTCCGGGAACGGTGCAGTCTCCCTGAATCCGGTTATGGATGGCCTGCGCGAATCGAGCCAGGTGCCGAACTCCGAAGGAACGAGTCCGCCCGACTCCGACTGGTCGGCGGCGGCGCGCGTTGCCAGATGATTCGCATACTCGTTCTGCGGCTGGCCGTTGTGGCCCCGGACCCACATCCACTGGGTCTCGAAAGGCTCGACCGCCCTCACCGCCTGCTTCCACAGCTCGAGGTTCTCGATCGGACCTCCCTTGCGCCGCCAGCCGCGGGCTATCCAGCTGGCGACCCACGCGCGCATTCCCTCGACAATGTATTTCGAGTCACTGGTGAACACGACGCCGAAAGGTTTTTCCATGCTCGAAAGCTCGCCGTACGCCTCTATCACCGACCGCAGCGCCATCCGGTTGTTTGTCGTCGCGGGCTCGCTTATCCAGTAATCCCAGCGGACGAGGTTTCCGCTTTCGGGGTCGACGAGCTCGATCACGCCGCCCGCTCCTCCCGGGTTGCTCCCCTCGCGGCCGTTGCCGAGGCAGGATTCGTCGGCGTAGACCGCAACGAGAGCTGCGGATTCGGATTGAGGCCGGCGTCCGGTGTCGAACAGCTCGAGATTCAACGCGCCACGACCTCCAGTCTCTCTATCTCGTCGAGAAAGAGGGTTATCAGCTCGCCGGTCGTTGGATGAAGGACGTCAACGGCTTCGCGCTGACCTTCGGATCTGAGGCGCTGTGGAATTCCGACGTACTCGGTGCCCCGCCTGTAGATCATCACGCGGCTTCCGTGCGTAATCGCGCTTTCGAGAGAATCGTACTGCCTGTGATTGAGATGCTTCATTCACTCATCCAGTTGATGCCGGCTCGAGCCAGCACCGCGGTGGCCTGCTCGATTTCACTGACGGGAACGTATTCCTCCGCTGCATGAGCGAGGCCGATATCGCCCGGCCCGAAGCAGACCGCCGGAATCCCGGCCTCGTTGAGCAAGGCCGCGTCGGTCCATGCGCTCAGACCTTTTACAAGCGCAGGGAGGCCTTCCTGCGCGAGAGCCTGTTCGAGCAGTTTCACCACCGGCGCATCGCGACTCACCTCACTTGGCGCCTGTGATCCAACCAATCTAACCGAGGCATCCAGCTCCGGACGGAGGCGCCTGACCCGGTCGAGCGCGTCTTCGATCTCCTTCACGACCTGGCCAGCCGTTTCGCCCGGGATCGTGCGCCGCTCGACTGCCAGGATGCACTTGTCGGGGTAAGTCGACATGCCGGTCCCGCCCGATATCTTCGACGCGTGGAGTGATGCGCGCCCGAGGAGCTGATGTGTGCGCGAGTGAAGATCGCCCGCATCGAGTGTGTCGAGCTCAGAGAGAAGGAGACCTGCGTGCCGGATCGCGTCGATCCCGATGTCGTACCTGCTGCCGTGGGCCGCGCGGCCCGTGAACTCGATCTCGATCCACGAGAATCCGCGATGAGCCGGGCAGATGGCCAGGCGTGTCGGCTCGGTGAGAATGGCGTACTCGGCCGATATTCCGCTCGCGAGCAGCGCGTGCATGCCGAGACTCTCGTATTCCTCGTCGGCTACCGCTGCAACGATAATCTGCTTTTCTGAGCGTGACCCGCATTCGTCGAATGCGCGGAGCGCGGCGACGCACATCGCGGCAACCCCTGACTTCATGTCAGCTGAGCCGCGGCCGTAGATCCGGCCGGCGTCAATTGAGGCGGCGAAGGGATCGTGAGTCATGCCTTCGACGCCTACGGTGTCGAGGTGGCCCGCGAACATCATTGCAGGTGTTCCGGCCGGGCCGATGCGGGCGATGAGATTCGGCCTGCCGGGCGCTGCGTCGGTGATGTCAACAGTAAAACCCCACCGGGACAGGATATCACCGAGCGCGCTGGCGGCATTCCTCTCGCCCGGGGCTCCCGGGGCGAGGGTGGGGTTTCGGGAATCGATGCGGGTGAGGGCCTGCGTGAGAGCTACCGCATCGCCTCGCGGGATCTCAATGGTCATGGGGACGGGGTTCCCGCGAATGCGGGAACCCGGCGCACTACCTGCGCTTCGCCTTCGGCTTCGTGGCCGGCTTTTTTGCCGCTGGCTTTTTCGCTGCGGGTTTCTTTGCGGCAGGTTTCTTCATGGCCGGCTTCTTCGGAGCGGGTTTCTTCACCGCGGCCTTCTTTGGTGCTGCCTTCCTGGGAGCAGGCTTTTTCGGGGCAGCTTTTTTTGCGGCCGGCTTCGGAGCGGGCTTTGCGGGTGCGGCTTTTTGCGCTGGAGGGGCTTTAACGGGGCGCTCGGCATCGGCGCGTGATGCAGATTTAAACGGCGGGGGCGCGGTGGACTTCCGCTTGGGCTGATGCTCCTCGACCTGTTTAATGAGCTTGTCTGCCTCATCCTGTGTCATCTGGCCGCGGCGCACCATGTACTGGACGAGGTCGCGGGCACTTTCGATCACGAATCCGCTGAGTCCGGCTGCAGCGTTCACAACGTCCTTCATCGCGGCGGCCATCTTGCTGCCTGCTTCGAGACTTATCTCATGCGCCTTTGCCGCCATTTCGGCGACAGTATCCTTTACGTCAGCTCCCCGGTGGCCCGGGCTTCGTTTCGGGGGTGTTGGCGGCGCGGATCCGTCCGCAGGCGGGACCGCAGGGACTGCTGGCTCTGACGGTTTTTCGTTCTCAGCCATCACACGCTCCTGATTCATCTAAACTGTCGGCGTTGGGTATCCTGGGGGAGAAACAGCCACCTTTAACGCGCTGGAATTGATGCTGCGGCGGAGAAGGTGTGAAGCGGCGGTAAGTATATGATTTTCTTGGACTAAAACAAGTAAGCATGAGGTAGGAAGGAAGGTCGCCTGAGGATCGTTTTCCCAGTGCAACTCCTGCAATAATGCGACAATAACCGAACAGCAAGGCGCCAATATATGCTCACTTCCATCAAATGTCTCGATTTTACGCGAGTTCTTGCCGGACCCCTTGCTGCAATGATACTTGGTGACCTCGGAGCCGATATCATAAAAGTCGAGCGGCCGGGCACCGGGGATGAGACGCGGGGGTGGGGGCCGCCCTTCGACGACAGGGGCGAAAGCGCCTACTATCTGTCGGTTAACCGGAACAAGAAAAGCATCGCGCTCGACCTCGACGAGCCGTCCGACCTTGCCATCGCGAGGCAGCTGGCGTCCGAGGCAGACCTGGTTGTCGACAATTTCCGGCCGGGCACGCTGGAAGGGCGGGGAATCGACCCCGAGAAGCTGCTCGAAGCGAATCCCGGACTTATCTGGTGCACCATCACGGGCTTCGGTGAGGAAAGCGCGCGCGCCGGATACGACCTAGTAGTCCAGGCGGAGTGCGGCTGGATGTCGATAACCGGCGATCCGGCTGGTGACCCGATGAAGATCGGGGTGGCGCTCGCCGACGTCATCGCCGGAAAGGATGCAGCGATTGCGATGCTTGCGGCGCTCGTCCGGCGGGGCCTTTCGAAGCAGGCCGTGCCGCCCGAGGACAGGCGGATTCACATATCTCTTGCGGCAAGCGCCGTTGGCGCGCTCGTGAATGTTGCGCAGAACTCGCTGGTTACCGGTGCCGACGCGAAGCGATGGGGCAACCAGCATCCGAACCTCGTTCCCTACCAGCTCTTTCATGCCTCGGACCGGCCGATTGTCGTCGCTGTCGGAAGCGATGCGCAATGGAAGTCGCTCGCAGTCGCGATCGACCTCGACGAGCTCGCCGACGACGAATCGCTTTCGACAAACGCCGGAAGGGTTGCAGAGCGGGACAGGGTCGTCGGCGCGATCGCCGACACGCTGCGCGAGGACACGGCAGCCGAATGGATGATGCGACTCACCGCCGCGAAAGTCCCGTGCGGGATCGTCAAGACAGTCCTCGAGGCACTCGGCGAAGCAAGCGCATCGGCGCTGACGGGAATTGCGCCAAGCGTGCCTGGATCGGTGAGATTGCCGCCGCCGCGGCTCGACGAGCATGGTGACGAAATCAGGAAGCACGGCTGGGCTGCAGGATTCCCTGTCTTAAAATGAAGAAAGACATTACACTAGCATTGTGACTACGACAGCACCCACGGACCAGCCTCAGCCGACCGACCAGGCCGATGCGGACCAGGAGATCATCGCTCGTGTCCTTGCCGGATCCAAGGACGCATTCGGAATCCTGATCCAGCGCTACAGCGATCCGCTCTACCGCCACGCCCTCGGCATGACAGGAAGTCCTGATGTTGCCGAGGATATCCTGCAGGCGAGTTTCATCAAGGCGTACCAGCATCTTGGGGAAGTTCGCGGAAGATTTGACGCATGGGTGTTCCGGATCGTCGCCAACTCGTGCAAGGACTGGCTGAAGAACATCCGCCGCACGCATGTGAGTTACGAGGAGGATGATCAGCCTTCCTCGTTCTCGACTCCGGAAGAGGAGATGGACCGCAACGAGCTCCGCACGGATCTCGAGTACGCCCTGGCCCGCCTTCCCGAATCCCTGCGTGAAGCGTTCGTGATGAAGCACGTCGAGGGACGGTCGTACGAGGAAATGGCCGTGCTTCTCGAGACGACTGTCGGCGCACTCAAAATGCGGGTTCATCGCGCGCGCGAAGCGCTCCAGGCATTACTCGAGGAGAAGTACGCATGACAGAAGAGACAGCGGGGGGACCGCCGCCGGAGAAGCCGGTGCACAGGAAGACTCCACCCGCGACTCCGGCCGTTCAGGCCTGGCTC
>JBBQZF010000180.1:0-5853 GCA_038208015.1 Gemmatimonadales bacterium | reverse complement strand
GAGGGCTGAAACAGGCTCGTCGCAGACGATGAAGCGTGGCTCGACTGCGAGTGCCCGCGCGATCCCGATGCGCTGGCGCTGGCCCCCGGAGAATTCGTGGGGATACCTCGCCGCATACTCGGCGCGGAGCCCGACTTCCTCGAGCAGCTGCTTCACCCGCTTGTCGGCCTCTGCGCCTTCCGCAAGCTTGTGAATCGTTATCCCTTCGCGGATCGCGGCGCCGACAGTCATTCGCGGATTCAACGAAGATACCGGATCCTGGAAGATGATCTGCATTTCCCTGCGCAGCGCCCGCAGGTCTGTCTGATTCATCCCGATGACGTCGCGGCCGGCAAACCTCACTTCACCCGACGTTGGCTCGATGAGCCGGAGCAATGCACGGCCTGTCGTAGTCTTGCCGCACCCTGACTCGCCCACGAGCGAGAGCGTCTCACCCTCGGCGATGTCGAACGAGACGTCGTGGACCGCGCGCACTTCACCGACTTTGCGCGAAAACACTCCCTTCGTGATCGGGAAAACCTTGCGCAGGTTTTTCACGGAGACGAGGGGCTCCTTCAAAGGCTCGCTCCTGCCTGTTCGACCAGCGGCAGATGCGGATGCGCGCGACGCTCCGGTTCTTCCGCAAGGTGGCAGCGTGACGTGTGACGCTCGCCGACCTGATAGAGCGGGGGATGCTCTGTCTCGCACCTTTCCCACGAATACGGGCAGCGGTCGCGGAACCTGCACCCCGATGGCCACGCAGTGGGGGGAGGCACTGTACCGGGAATCACGTTGAGCCGCTCGCGCGACTCGGTGATCTGCGGCATCGCGTTCATCAGGCCTTCAGTATAGGGATGATGCGCATCCTCGAAGAGAGTTGTCACCGCGGCCTCCTCGACGACCTCCCCACCATACATGACGAGAACCCGCTCTGCCGTCTCGGCGATTACACCTAGGTCGTGGGTGATCATCAGTATCGCTGTTCCCAGCCGCTTCTTGAGATCGGTGAGCAACTCCAGGATCTGTGCCTGAATGGTGACGTCGAGCGCTGTCGTGGGCTCGTCAGCGATGATCATCGCCGGATTCATGATGAGCGCCATGGCGATCAGAACGCGCTGGCGCATTCCGCCGGAGAGCTGATGCGGATACTGCTTCGCGCGCTCCCCGGGTGACGGTATCCCTGTCAGCGTGAGCATCTCCACGGCGCGCTCCCATGCCTTCCTGCGCGAGCGTGTGCCGTGAACCCGCGCAACTTCCGCGACCTGGTCCCCGACTGTGAAGACGGGATTCAGCGCTGACATCGGCTCCTGAAAAATCATCGAGATCCGGTTGCCTCTGATGTTGCGCATTCCCGCATCGTCGAGCGTGACGAGGTCCTTCCCCTCGAAGACGATCCTGCTTCCAGCTTCTATCCTCCCCGGAGGCTGGATGAGCCGCAGAATCGACAACGCCGTGACCGACTTGCCGCATCCCGATTCTCCCACGATGCCAAGCGTCTCTCCGGCGTTTATATGGAAGGACACGCCGTCGACCGACTTTGCGATCCCGTCCGGCATGTGGAACCAGGTCCGCAGCGACTCGACGGAGAGCAGCGGCTCCGTCATCAGGCGACGGAGCGCCGCGGAGACAGCGCCCTCAGGAGCGCGTCGCCGAGAATGTTGAACGCCATGACAGTCATCACTATCGCGAGACCCGGAAACAGTGAGATCCACCAATGCAAGGCCATCTGGTCGGAACCATCCTGGATCATGTTCCCCCAGCTGGGTGTCGGTGGGCTCACGCCAATCCCGAGCCACGAGAGCCCGGCCTCCAAAACTATCACGTGACCAATTCCGAGCGTGGCCGCGACGACGACGGGCGTGACGACGTTAGGCAGAATGTGCCGCGTGAAAATACGGATCCTCGATGCGCCGAGGGCATGGGCTGAGGCCACGAAATCCTGATTCTTCAAGGCGAGTACCTGTCCTCTCACGAGCCGTGCCACGCCGTACCAGCCGGTCATTCCAAGTATCGCGATGAATCCGGCTATCGGGATGTCCCGCCAGGCTGCGAAGACCGCGATAAGGAGAAGAAGACGGGGAATCGAGAGCAGGGCGTCGAGCACCCGCTCGAGTATCGACGCAACCACCCCGCGCGAATATCCCGCTGCCGCGCCGTACGCAGTTCCAAGGGTTACACTGACCAGCGTCGCGAAGATTGCCACGCTGAGCGACAGCCTGCCGCCATGAAGAAGCCGGCTGAGCACGTCACGGCTGAACGGGTCGGTGCCAAGCGGATGCATCAGGGACGGAGGACTGCTCTGAAGCCCGATTATGTCGGGTTGCGCGCTCGGATCGTATGGCGCGAGCAGAGGTGCAAGGAGACACGGGATCGCTATCGCAAGAAGCAGGGCTGCAGCGAAGGCCGCTGACCTGTCGCGGTCGACGAGCCTGCGCGCCGTCCGCACGCGCGCGAATGCGGCGGGCGGAGTGTCAGAGTTCATCGCGCATGCGCGGATCCAGCGCACGGTAAAGGATGTCGGCGAGGAGGCTGCCGACAATCACGAACGCGCTTCCAATCAGAACGGCGGCCATCAGAAGCGGATAGTCCCGGGTGTTTATCGAGTTGACGATCAGCAGACCCATGCCCGGCCAGGAAAAAACCTTCTCGACGAATACAGCTCCCGTCAGCAGGCCCGGGAACGCGACACCGAGGAGCGTGACTATCGGCAGCAGCGCGTTTCTCAGCGCGTGCCTGGTGACGACCCTGAATTCCAGGACTCCCCTCGCCCGCGCTGCCGTTATGTAGTCGAGCGGCATGACCTCGATCAGCGCGGCCCTCTGGTGCCGGGCGATGAGGGGGAAGTAGAGAAGCGTGAGCGTCAACGCCGGGAGAAAGAGATGATGCACGCGATCGATGAAGCGCCCCGTTGTCCCGAGCATTCCGTGAATGACGGGATCGGTGGCCCCGCCGATCGGGAACAAGGGAATCCAGTAAGCGAAGCCGACCAGCATCAGCAGGGCCAGCCAGAAATCGGGAACCGAGAACAGCGTCAGGGAGATTGACCCGAGCACGCGGTCGGTTCGTCTTCCCAGCCTTCTCACCTGGGCGATGGCCGTGGCAATCCCGAGCACGAACGCGCCAAAGAGGCCGGCGGACATGAGCAGCAGGGTATTTGGCAGGGCAGCGGCAAGCACATCGACAACCGGGCGCTGGAGCGAGAACGAAAACCCGAGGTTGCCGCGGAAGACATTCCCTATGTATCGCGCGTACTGCTCGCCGAGCGGCCGATCGAGCCCGTATGACTGGCGCCAGCTTTCGCGAACGCTCTCGGTGATCGCAGGGTTCTCGAGAGCGGCGGTGAACGGGTCTCCCGGTGCCGCATGTATCAGGGCGAAGACGATCGTCGCAACCATTGCCACGACGATCAGGCCCTGCGCGATTCGCCGGGCAAGAAAGGCTGACACCGTCAGGCCGGCGGGAGCGGACGGTCCCTGGCTATCCTTGCCTCAGGTGGAACTGTCCAGTCGCCGATATTGATCCACCATGCGTCGGGTCTCAGACCCCTCGTCTCCACCCTCCGGTGAATCGCCATCACTCTTTTCGGTTCGGCGAACCATATCGCGGGCGCATCGTCGATTATCTGCTGGTAGGCGCTGGTGAACCAGCGGCGTCTCTCCGCCAGGGTTGAAGCGGCCATGGCGCTGTCGACGAGCGAGTCGAAAAGAGCGTTCTCGTAGGATCCGTAATTCGTCCCGCTGCGCGAACCGGCCGATCCCCATGTCTGGCGAATCCCACCGGGACTGGCTTCCACGCGCCATCCTCCGAAGACAGCGTCGAAGTCGCGCCGGGTTTCGCGGTCGATGAACGTCGAAAAGTCGAGCTGATCGAGGTTCACTTTTGCCCCGACCTGGCCAAGCTGGTTCTGAATCAGGACGGCCATCGTGACGCGTGCCCTGCTCGAGCCCGGTACCGCGAGCGTGAACTCAAGCTTCACTCCGTTCCGTTCGCGAACCCCATCGCCGTCGGCATCGATCCATCCGATGGAGTCGAGGGCCCGTCGCGCTGCGTCGGGAGAAAAGGGAATGTGCTGCAACGCCGTATCGGTTGTCGGATATGCGCGCACTGTCGGCCCCACTGCGACGTTCGCGAGTGAATCATACGCGTTCTGCACGATTCGCCTCCGGTCGACGGCTGCAGTCAGCGCCCGTCGCAGCGCCCTGTCGGCGAAAACCGGATGAGGCCGGGAGCGATTCTTCGGGTGTCTGAGGTTCAGCTGGACGAAGTTGTAGTCGAGTCCGGGGCTGAGCATCAGTCGAAGGCTCGAATCCTTCTGGATATCCGCTATGCTCGTTGGCGGAACCTGCTCCAGCAGATCTGCCTCGCCGCCGAGGAGCCGGGTGAGCGCCGTGTTGAAGTCCGGCGCGATGGTCATTATCACGCGGTCGAGGCCCGGCCTCCCGCGGTAGTTTGACGTGTCTGCTGCAAGCTCGATCGACGCACCGGGGTTCCAGCGTACGAACCTGAACCGCCCGCTGCCGACCGGAGCGCGGGCGAGTGGCGCCGAGCGAAGCGCCGTGCCGGCAGCATCGCCAATGGCGTGGGCCGGGAGAATCGACATCGGGTTGACGGCATCATAGAACTGCATCGGCGACCTTTCCCTGAACCAGAACACCGCTGTCACGGAGTCGGTGATCGTCACCGAGTCGATGCTCGATATGGCAGTCGCGGATGGGGATCCGGTGCGCGAGTCGGAATAGATCCGCCACGTAAACCTCACGTCATCCGCGCGAACGGGAACGCCGTCGTGCCATCTGGCCGAAGGATCGATATCGAAGGCGATCGAGAGGGAATCGGCCGCCCACGTCCAGCTTCTTGCCAGCCGCGGCTGGAACCCGGCGTCGCCGACGGTATTCATCGAATCGCCGACTTCGGCAAGGCGGTCGTAAATCAGGTCGCCGATGATGCGTGCAGGCACTGTCGACCACAGCGGCGGGAGGAGCGTTTCGGGATCGCCGCTGGCGGTGATCACCAGGGTGCCGCCGTGCGCGGTGGTCTCGCGGCCCGCCCCGGTTTCGCCTCCGTCGCAGGCGATGGCTGCGGCAAGACCGGCCGCCATGGCGAGGCGGATCATGGCGGCACGCGGTCTCATGCCGTGATCACTCGTGATCACTCGTGATCGGCGGGAAAATGATTCGTCGCGCAATGAAAGGGTGACACAGCGCAACTAAGTTGCGGTCTCATCTCCGCCACGTCCACAGTTCATTGCTGTATCGGTCGATGTGGCGGGCAGTGTAGCCGGCCGTCTCGACTTCCTCGACCGGCGTTGCTCCGCTGTCTTCCAGCTCTCTTACCGCCTCGAAAAGGGCGGTGGCAACCTCATGGGCGGCCGGTGCTCGCCCGAGGATGCGCGCCAGCGTCGCCGCCGGGGGAACCGGAGGCGGCTTCGGGCCGGTCAGCAGCAACTCAATGAGCGGCTGAGCGTCCTCGATGAGGATCGACCCGTGCTGGAGCATGACGCCGCGTTTCCTGACCTGGGCGCTCCCGACGAGCTTTGCGCCCCGGCTGACGAGCTCGCCGGATGCGGGCGTCGCGAAGCAGGGGAGTGTGCCGGGCGACGGAGTGCGTGTGGCCGTGGCCGACTCAGCGGCTTCGACCCCGATCAGTCCGAGTCCCGCGATCAGTATCCGGTTGATCCGGCGGTAAGCGGTGTTGAGGGATTCGCTGTCGTCGATCGGCGCGGCGACGCTGTAGGTGACCTCGCGGTTGTGCAGCAGAGCCCGGCCGCCCGTGGGCCGCCTCACGACCTCGATCCCGCGGACCGCAATCGCGTCGAGGTCATAGCGATCGCGGGCGGCCTGATGCACTCCGAGCGACAGCGTGGGTCGCTCCCAT
>JBBQZF010000179.1:0-5859 GCA_038208015.1 Gemmatimonadales bacterium | reverse complement strand
AGGCGTGAGCTTGTTCACCTCGGGTGTGTAGAGAATGATTATCCGCGAGTTCGAGTCGAGATCCAGCGGAGTCCCGAAATAGTCGACATCAGTGGGGTATATGAGGTTGTCGAACTCAGTCGCTATCGCCTGAAGATCGCTGTCAGTGAATCCGCCTGCCGGAGATGCATCGTCGGAGTAGATGATCGCACGGTTGCTGATGTGGCGGACCGTCGCCGTAATGGTGGTGAAGTTCGTGCATGACTTCGGCACCTTGAACTGGGTCTTCTCGCCGACAACGGCTGCAGCCGTACTGACCGAGTAGCGCGGGCCGCGCTGAAGCGCGCCCTCGGAGAAAGCGCGCTGCGCAGACGGCAGGTGAAGCTCTCGCTCAGCTGCCCTCAGGCGGTTCTCGAATCCGGTCTGAAGGTCCATTGCCGGATCGGCCCGCATTTGAAGCGATGCAGTTATCCGCGTCGGGCTGGCGAGCAAGGATGACGACCCGAGCGATTCGATGTCCGACCGGAGCGCAAATGACGGGAGGGCATCGGGCAGCGCATTGGTGTTCGCTGTTATCACGATGTACTCGGAAGCCGACGCGTTCGACGCGATGCTCACGCAGCCCTGCGTAGCGAGCGCACTGAGCACCCTTACCTCCCCCACCGACATGTTCACGCTCGTTGCGCCATCCGCGCATACGGTTGAGACCGCAACGACCTGAATCGAAGCCGTGCCCGTAATGCCGTCGACAGTGCCCTGTATCGTGGCATTTCCCGGCGCGACACCCTGGATGAGCCCTGCCGCGGAGACCGTCGCAATGCTCTGGTTGAGGCTTGTCCAGGTGATCGACTTGCCTGACAGTGAGTTGCCGTTCTGGTCCTTCACGACGGCGCTGGCCTGGGCGGTCTCACCCACCGCTATCTGCGTCGGTGTCGAGGACACCTGCACGCTCGTTGTGATCGCCGGGTCATTTATGTCGGAGCCCTTGCAGGCGGTGGCAAGGAGCAGAACGGCGCATAGGAGGGCTGGCTTACGCATGCTGGGGGCGTTTCCTTCGAATGTTGGTAGATCGGGCTGGCTGCCTTACATACTACACGGAACACGCGGGAACGGTCGCACCCCACTGCGGGCAGTCTCGAACGCTACGCCGGGATGTGCGCACCTGCAAGTGGAATCGGCGCTGGACGGCCTGAAGGCCAGGACCGCAGTCAGCTTACGCCGGCTGCGACCCTGGCCTTCACCTGTGTACTACAAATTCAAGGCCGGGACGTGAAGTCCCGCTTCAGTCAGCCTGACGTGTTCGGGTTGGCGTTGATCTCGACCCGCGGAAGCGGCCAGCAGGTAATGCTCTGGTCGTACACCTGGCCCGTTGTGCTCCCTGGATACGCACCCTTGGGGAACAGGTCGATGTTCTCGTATCTGAGGTACCGGCGAAGATCGCCCAGACGTTGGCCCGCGAGATAGAAATCGCGGGAACGCTGGTCGCGCAGCTCTGCCATCAGCGCTGCTCCCGTGAGGTTTACTGGAGCCTGAAGGCCGACAGCGCGTCGCTCGTTCACGAATGCGAGCGTTGCCGCCGTCGGGCCGGCCACTTCAGCCACGATGTATCTGGCTTCGAGTCCGGTTGCAAGCTTGTGCGACATGTCTGGCAGGAATGGTCCCCCCGCAACAGTCCCGGTGTAAGTGCTGTACATCAGCGGAGAAAGCGGCACTCCCTGCCTTGCGACGGAAGTGGTGGGCGAGACGCGTGGAATGCGGGGATCGCCGACCATCGCCTCGAAAGGCGTGCTCCGGAGCCAGCCGTTGGTGCTGGTGAGGCCGATCCGGTTGTAGGTGCGGTGGTGTTGCCCCGAAGTGTTCGATGAGTACCAGAGATGGTACTCGAAGTTCGCAGGGACCTGCGCGGCGAAAGCTGCTGCGGCCGCCTTGTCGTTCTTGCCGAGCGACGCTCGTGCCGCGCCGACACGCGCAAGATTTATCACCGAGTCGGCACCATTCACCGCCGCTGGCACGAGGGGAACCCGCGCCTGCACTTTCGCCTTGTAAGCCTGCGCGACAGTGATCGCCGACTGGAAGCGCGCAACCGCGTCCGTGAACATCTCCTCAGACGATTTCGGAACACCGAGATTGATCGGCGTCACGCAGAATGTTTCGCCAAGAGAGACGTACGAGTACCCGGCTAACGCATATGCCCGGGCAACTCTCAAGTCGCTGGCTGCAGAATCCGGCATCAGGATCTCGAGCCGCGCCGCGGCATCTTCCGCGAGGAAGCGGGCCCGCTGCATCGGCGAGTACAGGAATGCCCCGATATAGCTCATGTCAGAGTAAAGCTCGCGCCTGTCTATCTGTCCCTCCTCGACGAAGGGATTGCCGGCGTTGTTGTTAACTATCTCGTCGGTGAACTGGCCATTCCACCAGACGACGTCGTCGTAAGCGATCTGGAAGCCGAAAACCGGGGCATTTGCCAGAAGGTTGACATAGGCAGGGTTATTCACATCCGGCTCTTCGATTGCGCCGGGGTTTTCTGCCACAAGGAAGTCGCTGCACGCGGCCATGGTGGCTACCGAGACCGCGATCGCCGCGATCCTGAACAGCCGTCCGCGGGTGCCGCGGCGTGTGATCATATGGGTCATGATGTCGTCGCTCCGCATCAGTACTGTAGGTTGATCGAGGCCGAGAATCTTCGCGGCGCCGGCGATGCATATGCATCCACTCTCACGAAGTTTCTCCCCCCGTATGAGCTCACTTCCGGATCCACTCCCGGGTAGTCGCTCCAGATGGCCAGGTTGCGGCCCGAAAGCGTCAGACTCGCGCCGCGCCCACCGATGTGGCGGGTGAGTGAAGCCGGGGCGTCGTACGTCAGCGACACTTCGCGCAGCTTGGTGAAGTCCGCCTTCTGGATCCACTGCACATCAGCGTTGGAACTGCGCCTTACCGCCAACTCCTTCGACAGCACGCTGTCGGCAGCATTCTGCGGGAACCGCGCCCGCGTATCCATGTTCGCGGCACAGTTGTCGTTGGACTGGCACCGGTTGCGCTCCTGCAGGTTGTAGATGTAGTGCCCGCCCTTGTGGTCGAGCAGAGCATACACCCGGAAGTTCCGGAGCAGCGTGAACGTATTCGAGAATCCGAGCTCACGCGTCGGCGTAGACGGGCCAACGTAACGGCGGGCCGTATCACCAACTCCGACAAGCGCAACGCCGGTGGCCGACACGAGCGGAACACCATTCTCGTCGCGGCGAGCCGGAATTGGCCAGTAACCTCCGAGAGGATAACCGACGCGGTGCTGCTGCACCACGCCGTACGCCTGACCACCCGGCGATTCGGCCGTTCTTCCCTCGATCCCGAAGGACACGAGCTCGTTCTTGATCGTCGAGTACGTGAGCCGGGAATCCCAGTCGAAACTGCGAGTCTGGATGGGACGTCCGGTCAGCGCCACCTCGATGCCCTTGTTGCTGACTTCTCCAAGGTTCGTCAGGCGGCTGCCAATAAAGCCGAGAGACGGTGCGACACCGATCGACTGAAGCATGTCGGTGGTCTTCTTATTGTAGTAAGTGAAATCGATTCCCATGCGCTCCTGAAACAGGCCCATGTCGAAGCCGAGCTCGATCTCCGAGCCGGTCTCGGGCTTGAGGTCAGGATTGCCGAACGCGCTCGTCGTCAGAGCCGAACCGATGGTGGTGCCGAGCACGACGCCCGTGATTGTGTACGTCTGCGGGGCCGAGTAGGCGCTCGGGGCGCGGCCGGCCTTGCCCCAGGCTGTGCGCAGCTTCAGCGAGGTGATACGCGCCGACCTGAGGAAATCCTGCGCCCGCGGCTCGTCGGATATGACATAAGACGCCGAAAGCTTCGGGTAGACGATCAGGTCGAAGTCCTTTCCAAAAGACGAGTGGTCGTCCGCCCGGACCGCGGCCGTCAGGAAGAGACGGTCGTTGAATCCAACCTGCTCCTGAATGTAGTAGCCGACGCTGTTGTTCTCGCTGTACGCCTCCGCGCCGGTCGAGCGCTGCAACAGGCCGATCAGCGTTACGTCGGGAGCCCCGATGCCGATACCCGTCGCTGAGAGAGTCTCGCTCTTGTCGGCCACGACCTGCGAGCCGAAAGACGTTGTAGTGCTGATGCTTGACGACGCATCCCAGGTAAGCGTGCCGGCATAGTCTATCGTCACTACACGACGGGTCGGCGTCCTGCGGAGATTAGCGCCTGATGCCGCGTCGGCGTCCTGGTTGATATCGACGATTCCCGGCAGGAACAGCAGCTGCGCCTGCGAGATGTTGTTGTCGAAGCCCATAGTGAGCCGGTTCTGGAAGAACTTCCACGGCGTGTAGTTGAAAGTGCCGCCGAAGGTGTAGCGCTCGTTATTCGTGTAGTTCTGATATCTGTTGGATCCGTCCGGGGAAACCGTGCTCCATCCTTCGTTGCCCTCACCCCGCGGCGGGACACGGCCAGGGAGCCCGCGGCGCGCGCTGAGGAGGATGCTGTTCGGCGACTCGTCCTGAATCGGCAGGCGAACCCGGCCCTCCTGCCAGTTCATGTTGAGCATCACGTTGAGCTTGTCGTTCGGGGAGAACCCGAAGTTTGACCTGATCGACGTGCGATTGTTGTCGCTCGTATAGAAGTAGCCCTGCTCAGTATCACGGTCCCCCGCAACGTAGAACTGATAGCGATCGCCGCCACCGCGCGTGCTCATTGAAAGCCGCGAGAGGTCGCCCTTGCGGGTCGCGCGTGAATCACGCTCGAGCGGGTTGTCCGTGAGCACGGTGCCGTCAGGAACGCCCTGGCAGCCCGGCCACAGCGGGACGACCTGTCCCTGGAAGGTCGTGGTCAGGGCTCTCTTTACCGCGTCGCAGTACGTGTAGTTCTGCTCCGGCATGTAGTAGTACTCATTCTGGCCGCGCTCGGCCTTGAAGTTCCACTGCATGTTCTGCTGGCCGCGCGTCCCCTTCTTCGTGATGATCTGGATGACGCCGTTGGCAGCCTCTGCGCCGTATAGGGTCGCTGCTGCCGGCCCCTTGATGACTTCGATCGACTCGATGTCGTTGGGGTTCAGGTTGTTGAGCGCCGAGGTGACCTGTGACGACTGGGCCAGTCCCTGAGTACCAGCACCTGTCGCGCTGAAGCCCCCGATGTCGTCGATGTTGTAGCGGATTCCATCGATGAACACCACCGGCTTGTATCCGCTGATCGAGCTGGCTCCGCGAATTCTTATCTCGCCGGCCGTTCCCGGTGCGCCCGACCCGGGAAGAATCGTCACGCCGGGAGTCTTCGACTGAAGAACCTCGGTCACGTTCATGATCGATGCCTTCGAGGTGAGCTCGGCGACATCGAGCGTGGTGATCGAGTTGCCGAGGGTCTTCCTTTCGGCCGACCCGGCGGTTCCCGTCACGACCATCTGCTCGAGCTGCGTTGCGGAGATCGACAGCGCGAAGTCCACGCGGGTCTCTACGCCGGCGCCGACAGTAACTGTCCGCACCTGCCGCGAATAGCCGATCCGGCGAGCGATAATCTCGCGCTGGCCTGACGGCGAGTTGGCGATGACATAGTCACCGTTGGCGTTGGTCACGGCCCCGGCGGACGTACCGGTGATGTTTACCTGCGCCTCCGGAACGGGGCGCTGTGACGCCGCATCCATGACGCGGCCTCGGATGGTTCCACCACTTTGCGCATCTGCTGCCCCGAGCGGGACGGCGATGATCGCCAGCATGGCGAACAGGCGCGCTAGTGGTGAGGGAACGCGTACAATACTGGGCATTACCGGACTCCTGGAGAGCGGTGGCGGGAACTTCCTTTCAGTTTTCGCGAGACAACAGTGGTGTCATTGCAGAGGTGAGTCAAGAAGAAGAAGGCGGCAGATACATAATTATTCAGTTCATTGACACT
>JBBQZF010000178.1:0-5870 GCA_038208015.1 Gemmatimonadales bacterium | reverse complement strand
CCTGCTATTGCGCAAGCTGTTAAGGCTCAACGTCTTAGCGGCTTGCGCTTTTTCTTTGGCGCTACCTGCGCGACCATGGGAGCGACCAAGAGCCTCCGAAAAGGGCTTGATGTAGTCGTTTGTGTAGTCACCGCCGCGCCCGTTCTAGCTGAACGCAGAGCGTGGACATGAGGGCGCGCGTGAAGCGTCAGAAAAAGCAGCAGCTCTCTGAGAGGGAACCTAGACGTAGCCGGTCCCGAAGCGTGCGCCTGTTGCAACCCAACGCGGCCAGACAGCAGCGCGCAATCGAGAAGCGAGAGCGGAAGGCTGAGAAACGGAAACGAGATATTGCAGCTCAGCTGAGAGAGGCCGAACTGCGCGCCGAGGCATCCTCGTGACCGCCCGCGCCCACTCCGAAGCCGACGCGCGCGACGGCATCGCGCCGGTGCTGATCGACTTCAACAATCCGGAATCGCTGCCGGAGGCGGTGCGGCTTGCGCGCGCCATCGCGGAGCATGTGGCCGCGTTTCCGTTCGAGGCAGCGGCGAGCATCGCGACTGATGCTGCTGCACTCGCTCTCGTGAAGCGGATCGATCCCGCGGCGCTGAAGCAGTTGCAGCACGACCGCGACGTGCTCGAGGTGTTCGCTTGCATGCAGCGGCAGCTGATGCGGACCAGGGCGAGGTACGGCACATGACCAACTTCGCATCGTCCGTGCTTCAACGTCTCGGACAGGTTCACGGGTTTTATGTGGATTCGAGTGGAGTTAAGCTCGACGCCAAGAGTTGCGGTTACTGGAGCCACATGGAGCACATGGAACGGCTCATGGTGGACCGGGGGCTCTTTTTTTCTTCGCCCCCCGTGCTCGCCCGCTCCGCTACGCTCTGGGTTTCCGATGAGATGGTGCGCCTGCTCAAGCATGCGAGGGCCTCTCTCCCCCCATATGTGTTTGACCCTGCCGCTCTGCCGTGGACCAATGCCCTTGTTTTCGCCGGGTCATCGCTGTTCGCGCACACAACCCCGGAAACCACGACTGATGTGGTGGGAATGCAGTGGGCTCACGTGTATGACCGCTATTGGGGTTTCGCAGGATGGTCACACGGCGACAAAGGTCTGTTTTGCCGAATAGTCGGGGCACTCGAAAAGGGGGATGACCTCGCCGCCGCCGCCATGGTATCCGTTGGGAGTGACGGACGAGTACGCGAGGGAAATTCCCTGCACGGCGGTGTCTCTCCCGTTGCACCAAGCGCCGCGGACACGATTGCTAGAACGCTTTGCACCATGTGGCTCCTCCTTCGCCAGCGCGTCGCGGTCAGGCGCGTCGAGCGGCCAGAACGGGCGGCCAGGCGCCGGTTTGAGCGAGGTGGCCACGAGGTTCCCGAGCAGATAACCGTCATTGAACTGCGGCGCCCGCTTCAGTCAGGGGCGGGCGACGGTGCACCGTCCTCGCCGGTCGATTGGTCGCATCGCTGGATAGTGGATGGTCACTGGCGCAACCAGTTCCATCCGTCAACAGGCGGCCACGTTCCGACTTGGATCGCGCCCTATGTCAAAGGGCCGGACGAAAGGCCACTGGTCGTAAAGGACCGCGTTCATGCGTGGGTTCGATAATGGCCACCACCAAGCGCGAGCTAGCGTTCAGCGTGTTTGTCTACGTCAACAGCGAGACGGAGTACGTTCGCCTAGCTGACGAATGGCGGCTGCGTATGTCGCATGCGACGCAGGCGTGGGCTGCGGAGAGGGACATCAACGAGCGGGCGGAGGTGGGCGAATGACCGCCGTCCGCTATGACTCGAACTTCTCCGTGCAGCTCGTCGAACGGGCGCGAGAGCCGCAACATCATGAGGACGGCGATGTCGCGTGCTGCGCGCATTGTCAGACCCCCGTAATAGTGGTTTGCCCGAAGGGGCACGACGCGCCGATCGCGTACCTCACGAAGACGAACGGCGCGCACCTCCGCCCGGCGAAGACTCGGAGCTGCGCCTGCGGCCGGCAGATCGAGGTAAAAAACGCGCGGCACTGCGAGACGTGTCGCTCGAAGGATAGGGCGACCCACCCCCGTCCAGGCATCTGCAATGTGACGGGCTGCGGCGATGAGGTCGCGTCGTACACCGGACGCGGACGTCCGCCGAAGAAGTGCCGCAAGCATTGGAACCCCGTCGCGAAGCGGAGAGGTGTGCGATGATGCGCGCTGACGAAATCATCGTCGACAGCTTCGCCGGCGGTGGCGGCGCGTCGCTCGGTATCAGCTGGGCGCTCGGCCGCGGCCCCGACATCGCGATCAACCACGACAAGGAAGCGATCGCGCTCCACGCTGCCAATCATCCCGATTCTGTTCACCTCGCCGAAGATGTTTGGCACGTCGATCCTGTTCAGGCATGCGCCGGCAGGCCGGTCGGGCTCATGTGGCTCAGTCCCGATTGTAAGCACTTTTCAAAAGCGAAGGGCGGGAAGCCGGTCAACAAAAAGATCCGTGGACTCGCCTGGGTAGCCGTTCGCTGGGCGAAGGCGGTGCGTCCGCGTGTGATCGTGCTTGAGAACGTCGAGGAATTCCAGACGTGGGGTCCGGTCGATCGGGAGACGCAGCGACCCGACGCCGCGCGGAAAGGATTCACATTCAAGCGGTTCGTCGCTCGACTTCGGAACCTCGGCTATCAGGTCGAGTGGAAGGAGCTGCGCGCTTGCGACTACGGTGCGCCAACGATCAGGAAGCGACTCTTTCTCATCGCACGTTCTGACGGGCAGCCGATCGCATGGCCTCAGCCGACGCACGGAAAGAATCGCGCGCAACCGTGGCGCACTGCGGCTGAGTGCATCCTGTGGGAGATCCCGTGTCCGTCGATCTTCGAGCGCAAAAAGCCGCTCGCTGACAATACGCTCAAGCGTATAGCGCGGGGACTTCGCCGGTTCGTGATCGAGTCGCCGAACCCGTTCATCGTAAACCTCACGCATCATGGCTCTGACCGCGTCGAGTATCTCGATGAGCCGATGCGCACGATCACCGGAGCGAAGCGCGGAGAAAAGGCGCTCGTAGCGCCAACTCTCATTCACATCGGGAACGGAGAACGCGAGGGGCAGGCCCCGCGCGCGCTCGACCTTCAGCGCCCGTTGAACACGATCGTAAGTACAGTGAAGTTCGGGCTCGTGGCCGCCTTCATGGCGAAGCACTACGGCGGGAATGAATCGCCAGGCTCGCAGCTCTCGATGCCGCTCGGAACAGTGACGACGCAGGATCACAATGCGCTCGTCACCGCGTCACTCGGGCACGATCACGCAACGCAGGTGCGCGCGTTTATGGTCGCGTACTACGGGAACGAGAAGGACGGCGGATCACTGCGCGATCCGATGCGGACCGTCACATCGAAGGAGCGGTTCGGGCTCGTCACCGTCGACGGCGTCGACTACGCGATCGCCGACATCGGCATGCGCATGCTCGCGCCCCGTGAGCTCTATCGAGCACAGGGATTCCCGGACTCGTACCGAATCGAGATCGAGTATCGCGGGAAACCGCTGACGAAGACCGCTCAGGTTCGCATGGTCGGAAACAGCGTCTGCCCGCCACTCGCAGCTGCAATCGTATCGGCGAACGTCGACATGCCGGCCGTCGAGGTCGCAGCGTGAGTCCCTCAGCCGCTCGCAAGCCGCGGGAAGACGACGCGCAGCTCAACGTCTGGCAGTTCATCGCGCCGGCGCCAACAAACGACCTTTGCCACGACTTGGTCGAGCTCATGAAGGTAATGGCCCGGCAGCGCGACGCTTTCGGCGTGACGATCGGTGAGGTGGTCTTCAGGTACGAGAAGGAAACGGGACGCCGGGTCGGCGGCGAACCGCGCGCTACGAAGGCTGAGGAGCAGCGCCAGACGAGCTGGCTCGCGCGTGTTCCCAGGCTCGCCGGACTCCAGAAAACCGGCGACTACCGAGCCAGCCCCGTCGCTCGGCAGCACGGCACTCCACACCGGGTCTATGTGTGGCCGTCGGTCAAGGACATCCAGCGATGAGCCGGATGAGTGAACGCGATAAGGATCAAGCTGAGCACGGAGCGGAAGCCCTGTTAAGACGACGTCTCGCCGATGAGCGCGCCGCTCGGGGCCGGACCTTTCCTGACCTCATCGGCAACGTCATCGCGGACTCGATGACAGAGGAGCGGAGGTTCCCGTTTCACGCCTGGGCGCGATCGACCGGGTTCACGTACCCGCCGGCCGCGAAGGACTTCCTCGCCTACTCGGGATCTGCCGTCGAAGCGTATTTCGCGCGCGCGTTCGCAACCCGCCCCGGTGTCGAGTTCTGCGACCACCGCGCGTTTACGAAGGACCACATGCTCGAGCTCCAAGTGCCCTGCGGCGCGTACCGGATCGACGCGAAAGTCTGCGACGGAACGACGTGCCTGGCCATCGAAATCGACGGCATTGGATTCCACCACAAGTCGAAGGAAAAGGTGGCTGCGGACTACGTGAGGCAACGCCGAATCGTGCTCAAGGGCTACGTCGTGATCCGCTTTACCGCACAGGAAATTCTGACAAATCCGGACGAATGTTGGCGCCAGGTCGAGGCGATTCTCGCCGCGAGACGACAGCTCGACGCCAAATCACTGCAGAAAAGAGGCACTTAGCGTGAGCGATCGAGCAACGTACCACCCCCAGATCGGCCCTGCGCGACTCAGCCGCGGACGGCTTGCGCGCGGCCGCGTATCCCGAAGCCTACGCGCGTGGATCTACGCGCGTGACGGTCACCGCTGCGGTGAATGCGGGTCCGATGACCGGCTGACGCTCGACCACATCGTCCCGGCCGTATGTGGCGGAACCGAGTGGGCTTCGAACCTGAAAACGGCGTGCGTGTCGTGCAATTCGCAGCGGCATGCAGCGTTTGTCCGACAAAACTGCCCGGTTTTCTATCCGAGCCGAGGTCGAAACTGATGGCGCGCATCAGATCTTCGAAGCCGGAATGGTGGACATCAGCGAAGTGGTGCCGCCTTTCGCGGGATGTTCGGGCGACATACAAGGGAATTTGGGAAGTAATGTGCGACGATGACGGCCGCTTCCTCGCCGACCCGCGTCAGGTAAAGGCGGACGTCTGGCCGCTCGACGACGACATCACGCCGAAAAAACTGAAGACATGGCTTCCGCAGCTCGCGAGCATTCAGGTTACCACGCCTGAGGGTGTAAAGTATCCCGCTGTAATCTTTTACGAGATCGATGGCGTGACGTATGGTTTCCTGCCCGGGTTCGTTAAGCATCAGAAAATCTCCCATCCGACACCCTCAAAACTCCCGACGCCCCCTCATATAGAAGGGAGAGATTCCAGAAGCCCTCCAGAGCCACCCCCGAGCCCTTCCGGAGCCGCTCCGGAAAAACTCCCCCCTGAAGAGGATAGGATAGGATTAGGAGAGGGATTAGGAGTAGGAGGTGGATTAGGAGTAGGAGAGGAGTCCTCGCCGCGTGTTTCGCTACCTCGCGAAGCCGAGGACTTCCTCTCGCGGTTCTACGAGCCTGCGCTCAGCGTAAGGCAGCGGGATCGCTATCGCGATGTGAAGCGCCAGCTGTACGACGTCCTCGACCCACTTCACCCGGGCCCGAAAATCCGGGGCGGCGTCAGGGTAAAGGCGAGGAGCGTCGAGCACCTCTCGGACACCCTTATCCGAGTGATAAAAGATCCGCCGCCTGACCGCGATCTTGCGATCGTCTGGGTGCTTAAGATTCTCACGAACCCGCCGAAAGGCCCGAGCGAAACGGAGCGCCATCAGCGCGAGCAGATCGAGCAGCGTGCAGTTGAGGATCGCTACCACGCCGAGGCGAAACAGGCAGGGCTCGCATGGGCAGAAGAGCATCCCGACGAGTATCAGCCGATTGCCGCAGCCATCGAGACCCGGTATCGCGGAAAGGGCGGAGCTGCGT
>JBBQZF010000177.1:0-5881 GCA_038208015.1 Gemmatimonadales bacterium | reverse complement strand
GGATGGGCGCGCGCCGACGGCAACGATCTCGCCGCGATACGCGCCGTGACAAGGGAGGCGGTTGACGCCATCCGCGCCGGCGAAGGTCCGCGTTTCCTCGAGCTCGTGACGTATCGTTGGAGAGGACACGTGGGCCATCGCGAGGATGAGGACGTGGGAGTGAAGCGGAAGGACGATCTCACCCGCTGGAAGCTCCGCGACCCGATCAGCCGGCTGGCCGTCGCTCTCGAGTCGCTTGGCGCGCTCGACCGCCAGCAGCTCAAGCGCTACTGGACCGACGCGCACGCGGTGGTCGAGGAGGCGTGGAACACGGCAACTCACGACGGCTATCCACCCGCAAAGGCATTGCTCAGCCGCGTGTACAGCGGCACGATGGCGAAGAAGCCGTGAAGCGCGCACCGGTGACGACGGGATACGGAGCCGCCATCCGCGACGGGTTCGAGTATCTCCTGGCGAACCACTCTTCGGTTTTCACGATCGGCCAGGGGCTCTGGAGCCCGTGGTACGTCGGTAACTCGATGACGGACCTCGACAGCCAGTTCGGTCGCGAGCGGGTGATCGACACCCCCGTCTCCGAGCTGGCGACGACCGGCGCCGCGCTCGGTGCCGCCCTCTGCGGCTACCGCCCCGTCGTCATACATCCGCGTGTCGACTTCATGCTGCTGGCGGTGGACCAGATCGTCACCCAGGCAGCCAAGTGGAGATCGATGTTCGGCGGCCAGGTTGCCGCGCCGATCACGATACGCGCGATCATCAATCGCGGCGGTGAGCAGGGCGCGCAGCATTCGCAGTCGCTCCAGTCGTGGTTCGCTCACATTCCGGGCCTTCGCGTGGTGATGCCTTCGACGCCGACCGATGCGCGCGACCTGCTGATCGCCAGCGTGTTATCCGACGATCCAGTCCTTTACCTCGACGACCGGTGGCTCTACGGTCTCGAGGAAGAACTTCCGCCGATCGAGGAGCGGAATCTCGCCCAGGAAGGTCCGCGCCTCACGCGCACGGGACAGGACCTCACGCTCGTCGGGTGCAGCTACAGCGCGCACCTATGCCGCGAGGCAGCGGCCCGGCTCAGCGCAAACGGCATCGAATGCGACGTGATAGACATCAGGGTCCTCAACCCGTTCGACGCTTCCCTGATAATCAAGTCAGCGAAGAAGACGGGCCGGGTCCTGGCGGTCGACGGAGACTGGAGAACCTGCGGAATGGCCGCCGAGGTGATCACTTCGATCGTGGAGGCAGTTGATCCCCGCGTGATGCGCGCTTCGCCACGCCGCGTGACACTGCCTGACGCGCCCGCGCCGACGAGCAACCCCCTCGAGCGCAGCTACTACCCAACGGTGGATTACATCGTGCAGCGCGGTCTCGCGCTCGTCGGAGCGCAGCAAGAAACGTTCGAATGAAGCGCCTGCTGGATATCTCTGCGGCCTCTGTGGGTCTTCTCCTGCTCTCCCCTCTGCTCTGTGCCCTCTCGTTAACGATTTGGCTCCAGGACTACCACTCGCCATTCTACATCGCACCACGTACCGGCCGCGGCGAGAAGTCTTTCAGGATGGTCAAGTTCCGCTCGATGGTGGTGCGTGCCGACCGGACCGGCGTCGATTCCACAGCCGGTGATGACCCGCGCATCACGTCACTCGGAAGATTCATCAGGCGCTTCAAGCTCGACGAGATCCCTCAGCTCTGGAACGTGCTGCTCGGCCAGATGTCGCTCGTGGGGCCGCGCCCGAATGTCGAGCGTGAGACAATTCTCTATACGGCTGATGAAAAACGCCTTCTCTCCGTGCGTCCCGGGATCACCGACCTGGCCTCGATCGTTTTCGCCGACGAGGGAGACATCCTCCGGGGCAGCGATGACCCCGATCTCCGCTACAACCAGGTCATAAGGCCGTGGAAGTCCCGCCTCGGTCTCCTCTACTCGGATGCTCCGCCGAGTGTCGCCCGTGACCTCAGGGTGATAATGCTGACAGTCAGGGGGTCGATCGACCGTGCGTCAGCACTGGACGGAGTGTACCGGATGGCGGAGGGGCTAGGAGCGGATCCTGAGCTGCTGCGGATAATCACGCGGCAGGAGCCGCTGCCGGCGGGGGCGCCCCCAGGTGCAGCGGATATTGTCACGAGCCGGGCAGTCGTGGCTTAGTCGCGTATCGCTACTAATAATGGTGCTGGAAACGGGAAAGACAAAAGCAATGGGGGGAGATGCCCCGCAATCTGTCCCCGCGACAACGACTACTTGATCGAGCAGTAGTCGTCGGCCGCGTTGGAGTCAGTGATTCGCACCGGGTTCGTGCCGTCCGCATCCATAAGCCAGATGTCATTCGTGCCGGCACGGTTGCTCGTCCAGCAGATCTGGCGTCCGTTCGACGACCATGACGGCCTCGCATCGCCTGCTGGGTCATTGGTGAGGTTCACCTGGTTCGGTCCTGCCACCGGGAAGGCGGCAAAATCCAGCGTGTAAATCTCGAAGTTCCCGTCGCGAAAACTCGTAAAAGCAATCCTGGTACCGTCAGGCGACCACACCGGCGACTGATCATGACCGCCCGCAGTGGTCATCCTCGTCACCGAGCTGTTGCCGTTGAAGAGAACGTAGATATCGTCGTTTACCGAGTTGCGATTCGCCTGGAACGCGATGAACCGGCCGTCAGGCGAGAATGAAGGCCACGTGTCGAAAGCGAAGTGATCAGTAAGCCGCAGCGGAGTTGTCGCGTTCGAGCCGTCCGCCTGCATCGCGAACAGCTCGTGATTCCCCACCCTGTTGCTCGAGAACGCCACTTGGAACCCGTCCGAAGTCCATGTGGGATTGTCGTCGATCGACGGATCGTTCGTGAGATTCCGCAGTCCCGTTCCGTCGGGATTCATTATCCAGATGTCGCGGTTCCCCGACCGCTCGGAAACGAAAGCGATGCTTGTCCCGTCGGGATGCCAGATCGGACGCGTGTCGCGGGCGGCGTTGTTGGTCAGCCGCGTCACGTTCGTCCCGTCGGTGTTCATCGAGTATATCTCGTCGTTCCCGTCGCGATTCGACACGAACAGGATGCGCGGCTCGGTCACCCGGGCCCAGGGATCCGTCGGCTCTATGCAGCTCACGGCGAGCGCCCCGGGGAGCGCGGCAACCGCCAGCATTCGAAGAATCCACCTCATGCGAGTCCTCATCGCTACCACCCCAGCGTGCTGAGGGTTATCGAAAAGTGGTGGCTCGACCTGTCACCAATCGCCGTTTCGTCTGAACCGCATCCGGTCACCCTCTGCCAGAACGCATTGTACCGCGTGAGCTTCGAGTAGTCCGCGCGAAGCCTGAAGAAGCGCGTCGCAAGGCCGGTGCGCAGTCCCGGATAAACTGTCACGTCGTGAAAGCAGCGATGCGAATTGCTCTTGAGAAAAAACGCGTCGTTGTTGAATCGCGTCCGTCCGAAAGTTGCGCCGAGCTGGAAACCGCCCTGACTGAAATAATCGGCTGCCATGAACTGTCCCGAAGAGCCCGGACCGATTCCGGCGCCGAGCATCTGTCCCTGATTCGTGTACCCGTGCACAACCGCGCGGCTCGTGTAGAAGGACCCGTTCGGCCTGAAGCGATATGAGCTGCTCTGCTCGACATTCGTAAACTCCGCCTGAAGTCTCATGCGCGGGCTCAGGTCGCTTCTCGTCCCTACCCACTGCAACCCGGTCGTGTAGCCGCGGCTGTGATTCGGCTCGGTCAGCATCTCGCGGATCGACGAAGGAAAATCCGAGCGTCCCCACTCGAGATACGTCTCGAGCCCGTACCTCGGCAGCGCCCAGTGCGCAAACACCGAGAAGACCTGGTCGGGTCCGGGGGTCTGCGTGGAATCAGTCACGGGAAGGGCGCTGGGGTGTCCCACACCGGTGATGAAGTCGAACGCGTTCGCCGGAATCCCGCCGTACCCGTCCACGGGAGCGAAGACCGAGCGCTGAAGTCCAAGCGAAAGTCCTGAGCTCGGCCGCTGCTTCCAGACGAGCGAGAGCGCGCTGATCGACCTCACGTCATCGTCGGGATTCGTGTTGAAGTAGCTTGACTCCTTCAAGCCCCCGACCACCCACCTTCCCTCCAGCATTCCGATGGGCGTCGACAGCGGACGCGCAGTACGGACGAACGCATGGGCGAATCCCGGCGCGTTGTCGCTGAAGATGAGTGGATTGCGCTGCGCCGGTCCCCACCACTCGTTCTCGGTTCCGAAGCCCACCTGCGCCGCACCGCCGGTAACGGTGATCGACGACTGTCCCGGATGGATCTTCTGGATCGACTCGTCACCCATCCTGTACGGGAGGTCGATCGAGTATGGCACCACGTTGAACGGGGACGAGAACGGGTTTCGGTTAGGCGGCAGCGGTCGCGAAAAACGCAGGTCAGTGACGTCAATCGTCCCGCTGTAGTTGGTCGAGTTCACGAGCTCGGGGATCAGGATCAGCCGCACCGGACCGAACGCGGCGGCGAAACCCGCAAGCACCCTCACGTTGTATCCCTTCCCTGCCCAGAGAGCGCCATCGTTCTGCCCAAACGGAAGCTCGCTGTTGGTAACCGTCATCACCTGCGGAAGCACGATGCTGAACCCGCTGGCAGGCGTGCGCATGAGCGACGACGTGGATCGGAGCAGGAGGCCGCCGAGTGGCGCGCGGCCGGAAAGCTGCGCCATTCTCAGGTGATCCACCGAGTCCCCGCTGACGGTGATGACCCCCTGAGCCAGCGGCGCCGGGGAGACATCACGCCCGGGAATCAGCTGGGCGCCCGCCGTGTTCGCCGCCATGGCGAAAGACATTGTGCAGGCAGCGATAATTGACTGCTGGTATGAACGCATCGATTTCGGGTGTTTCGTTTGGTTGCCTGCGGCAATGCTTCGGTCACGCAGTTGGCGGGACGCTTGCTCCGCGCTCGGCAGGCACGTAAATATAGTGGTTCCACACACCGCGCGTCCTCCAGTCCGGAGTGGGCCACCGACGCGCCCAACGCAAGCCTCGTTTCCCATTGTGACTGAATGACATATAATCGTCCCGCGGTGCCTGTGATTCCGACTCCGCGCAATGGACGGATTGCCGCATTTCGTGCCTGCCTGCTGATGGTCTCCGGCTTTGCCGTGCTGACCCCGATCCCCTCGTTTGCTCAGTCATCCGGCGGGCATGGGGAAGTGTTCGTCGGGAGCGAGTTCGAGAGCTATCTGCGGTACCTCCAGACAACGGGAAAGTCGCGTCACACGATTTGGAGCATCAGGGGTTTTTCGCCCGGCCAGCTCGACGCGCTGGCACCGTCCGACACCCTGCACCCCTGGGCACGACGTTACGACTTCAGCAGGCCCGCGCGCACGGGCGTGGTGATCGGGTGGGTCCGGCCAACAGTCGGGTTCATTGCAAATACTGCATATCCATGGGGCTCAAACGACGGCGCGATCTGGGCCGGGAAGGGCTTTACCGCCTGGGCGCAGGCCGGGTTCACTGCGCGGCTCGGTCCAGTCTCGGCGACCTTCGCCCCTGTTGCGTTCAGGGCGTCGAACTCCGAGTTCGACTTGATGGGCAACGGGCAGATCGGGGACCTCAAGTTCGCGGACGGCCAGTTCCCTCTCGAGATCGACAAGCCGCAGCGCTTTGGTGACGGCGCGTACTCGAGGTTCGATTTCGGCGAAAGCACACTACGGATAGACCTTGCCGGCGTTGGCGCCGGCATCTCCTCGGCAAGCCAGTGGTGGGGGCCGACGATCGACTATCCGTACATTCTCGGGAATAACGCAGGCGGATTTCCGCACATGTTCGTCGGGACTTCAAAACCGGCGAACGTCGGCGTCGGCACAATGCACGGCAGGTTGGTTTACGGCCAGCTGCTTCAGTCGACGTACTCGCCGGTCACCGGACGCGACTATTTCGAGGATTACCTGAAGCC
>JBBQZF010000176.1:0-6008 GCA_038208015.1 Gemmatimonadales bacterium | reverse complement strand
GCGCGGGTAGCGGCGGCAAGCGCCGTTCCGGGGGCTGAGCGATGATCCTCGACCTCTCGGTTCCGTCACAGCTGATGACGGCTTTCGCGCCTGACATCGTAATGATGGCAGGAGCGATGATCCTCCTCCTGTGGTCGGCGTGGAAGCGTGAGAGCGAGACGCTCCAGCGCAGCATCGGCGTCGCGGCAATAGTGCTTTGCGTCACCGTGATCGTTATCATCGCGTTCTATATTGCCCGCGCTGACAGCTCGTCACCGGGTGTGATCGCGGTCGACAACTTCAGGTGGACAGCCGACATCATCTTCCTGATCGCGACGATAGCGACGATCGCGCTGTCGATGGATTACAACGCGCGCGAGGGAATCACTGCCGCTGAATCGCACGTGCTGCTGCTGTTCGCCACAGCGGGAATGATGACGCTCGCAGCCGCCCGCGACCTGATGATCGTTTTCCTCGGCATCGAGATAATGTCTGTGGCGGTGTATGTCCTTGCGGGGCTCAACCGCCGCAGCGGGCGGTCAGCCGAGGCTGCCTTGAAGTATTTCCTTCTTGGGGCATTCGCGACCGGATTCCTGCTCTATGGAATCGCGCTCGTGTACGGGGCCACCGGCACGACGAACCTGACTCTCATTGGCCAGAGGGTCGCTGACGTCGGGCTCACGTCGAACATGATGCTCGTCGTCGGCATTGCCCTTCTTATCATCGGGTTCGGGTTCAAGGTTGCCCTCGCACCGTTTCACATGTGGGCCCCCGACGTATACGAGGGCGCTCCGACGCCCATAACCGCCTACATGGCCGCCGCGGTAAAGGCAGCGGCATTCGTCGGATTCCTCCGCGTGTGGCTGGAGGCCTTCCCGGCAGTTTCCGCAAGCTGGCACGGCCCGCTCTGGTGGCTTGCCGTTGTGACAATGGCAGTGGGCAACCTCGTTGCCCTGTCGCAGAAGAACCTGAAGCGGATGCTCGCGTACTCGAGCATTGCCCACGCCGGCTACATCCTGGTCACTCTCGTTGTCGCTACTCCCGCTGCGACATCGGCGTTCATGTTCTACATCCTTGCCTATACACTCGCCACATTCGGGGCCTTCGGCGTCATAGTCGCGCTCGAGCGTCCGGGTGGGTCACGGCTCCAGATCGAAGACTACGCAGGCTTGTGGTCGGTCAGTCCGTGGATGGCAAGCGCAATGGCCGTGTTCATGCTCGCGCTCCTTGGGTTCCCGATATTCGGCGGCATAGGGTTTCTCGCGAAATACCTGATAGTGCTCGCGGCGCTCGATGCACCCGTCCCGCAGACGCGCCTCGCGATAATTCTCGTCGTGACGAGCGTCATATCCGCAGGCTACTACCTCTACGTCGTGATGGCCATGTTCATGCGCCCGCGGCTCGAGAATGCCCTGCCTGTCACCCCGCCCGCCGGATGGACGCGCTCGGTGATAACCGCCGCGGCCATACTGATCCTCGTCCTCGGGATCCTGCCGAACTCCGTAGTGCGGTGGACCGGGATGAGCGGCAATGTTCCGCCAGTGAGTACGGCACCCGCGGCCGGTGCAATCAACGCCTCGATAACCAGGTAGTCATTTGCTCTCGCGCACGATCTTCCGTGAATACGACATCCGTGGCGTCACCGGCAAAGACCTCACTCCCGAGGTCGCGCGCACAGTAGCGCGCGCATATGCCTCTTTCCTCTCGAAGAAAGGTGCGAGCGGCGAGATAGTGGTTGGGCGCGACAACCGGCCGAGCGGAGTTGCGCTGCACGCCGAGCTGGTGCGGGGACTGCTGGAGAGCGGGCTCGACGTCGTCGACATCGGTGTTGTTCCCACTCCGCTCGTGTACTGGGCGCAGCACAAGCTCGGTGTAACCGGCGGCATAATGATCACCGGATCGCACAATCCACCGGAATTCAACGGCTTCAAGCTCGGACTCGGCAACCATTCGATCTACGGTGCCGACATCCAGGCGATGTACGGGATCGCCTCTTCGGAGGATTTCATCGCGGGAAAGGGAAACCTCCGCAGCGAAGATGTGATCTCGCGCTATGTTGAGGATGTCGGCGAACGCATCGGCCGGATCTCGCGTCCGGTGAAATGCGTTATCGACTGTGGAAACGGAGCCGGCGCGGTCGTCGCGAAGCAGTTGTTCGAGCGTCTGGGGATGAGCCCGCGGATATTGTTCGGCGAAAGCGACGGGACATTCCCGAATCACCATCCCGACCCGACTGTCCCGGAGAATCTCGTCGACCTGATTGAAGCGGTCAGGGAGGACGGCGCGGAGCTCGGCATTGCGTTCGACGGCGATGCGGACCGGATCGGGCTGGTCGACGAAGAAGGTGAGATCATCTGGGGCGATCACATCCTCATCATCTACGCCCGCGATGTCCTCGCGCGCACGGGGAAGGGCCAGTCGATAATCTTCGACGTAAAATGCTCGCAGGCCCTGCCCGAGGAAATTGAGAAAGCGGGCGGCCGGCCCGTGATGTGGAAGACGGGGCACTCGCTGATCGAGGAGAAGATGCACGAGACCGACGCCCCGGTCGCCGGCGAGATGTCAGGCCACATGTTCTTCGCCGAGGGGTGGTACGGCTTCGACGACGCGATGTACGGAGCCGCGCGGCTGCTTCGCATTGTCGCTGACAGCGGGCAGACCGTCAGGCAGATGATGGCCGACGTTCCGAAGTTCGTTTCGACCCCCGAGATCCGGGTCGAGTGCGCTGACGACCTCAAGTTCGGCATAGTCGAGGAAGCGCGGAAGTATTTCGCGTCTCTTCACCAGGTCATCGACGTTGATGGCGTCAGGGTTCTTTTCGGCGATGGCTGGGGACTTATCAGGGCGTCGAACACGCAGCCCGTGCTGGTGATGCGATTCGAGGCTCGAACGCAGGAGGATCTCGACGCGATTCGCTCGGTGATGGAAGGCTGGCTTCGCCAGCAGGGCGTAGCGGTCTGACATGACTCCCCGGCGGCGGCTTGCCACAGGGCTCGCCGTTGCAGCGGCAGTACTCCTTGCCGGCCGCGCGGCTGCGCTGCTTTTCTCCGACTACGCCTGGTACAGCGAGCTCGGCGCAACTCCGTTGTGGCGCGAGCGCCTGCGAAGCCTGGTGATGTTGCACACCGCTTCCGGGATTCTTGCCGGAATATTTGCCTTCGTGAACCTGTCGGCCGTGAGACGAAGCGTAGTATCGCTCGCTTTCCCACGGCGACTGGGTAACGTGGAGTTCGGGGAAGAGGTGCCGCGAAGCGTGCTCGACCGCGCCGCACTGGTCCTGTCGCTGGCCGTGGCCCTTGTGATGTCGCTCGTCGTGCCGGCCTGGGAAAAGCTGGCAATGGTCCGGCTCGGAATCAGGTTCCGCGAGATCGACCCCTTCTTCCAGCGGGACATAAGCTTCTACACATCCTGGATCCCGCTCGAGACGGCTGCATATGTCTGGGCGATAACGCTCCTCGTGCTCGTCGGCTCCCTCGTCATCGCGCTTTACGCGCTCACTCCGGGCCTGCGGTGGCATCGCGGCTCGTTCCATGTCTCGGTGCGGGTGAGGCGGCATCTCTCGGTCCTCGCAGCCCTGTTTCTTCTCACCATGGCCTGGAGCTACCGTCTCGACGGCTACGAGCTCCTGATGCGCGGCAGCGGTGCGGACGGGATGTTCTCGTACGTCGATCACCAGTGGCTCATCCCCGCCTACCTGTCACTGTCCATCGGCACGGTCGTCGCATCGGCCCTCGTTCTGCTGAGCGGATGGACCGGGCAGATCCGGGCAGGGTTCTTCACGATTAGCGCGGTAATTATCTTCGCTGTCGCGCTCGACCTCATTCTCCCGTCGGTCGTCAGGAGGCTGGCGAACGTCGACGTGGCAAGCACTCATCAGGCCCCGTACGAGGCGACTCGTGCCGCCTTCACGGCCCGCGCTTACGGCCTGCCCCGCAACACGGCAACTCCCCCGGCAGAAGTGAGGCGCTTCACGTTTCTTGCCGACTCGGCGCGGCTCTCCAAAGTCGTCGAGGCAGCGAGGGACAGCGCTCTCGTGTATCCAGGGGCATCCGGAGCCGCACTCGTCAGGCGCGGACGCAATGTCGCCGCTCCGCTGGTAGGCGGGGGAATGAGGCGACTGGCCCACGCATGGTCCGAACAGCGCCTCGATCTTCTCTGGACTGCCCTGACTCCCGACACGCGAATAGCGAAGAAGCGCGATGTTCGCACGCGAGTCAGTACGCTCATGCCGGTGTTCGCGCAGGGGAGTGACGTCGCGCCAGCATACCTCGGCGACAGCCTGGTATGGGTCGTCGAGCTCTACACGACATCGACAACGTATCCCCTGAGCCGCCATCACAACGTGGCAGGCGCGGACAGGTCGTACTTCCGTCACGCGGGGACGGGAATCATCAATGCGTCTACCGGCCGGCTGGTGGTCGTTCCGGTTCAGTCTCCGGACCCGATAGCTGCATCATGGCGCTCGAGGTTTCCGGCCAACATACGGCCGGGTTCCCCGGACCTGCTTGACGAACTCACTTCATCTCCCCGGCTAGCACCGGGAATCCCTGTCCCCATAGGAATCCCTGCGACAGACTCGGCATTCAGGGCCGAGGTTACGCGGCTTTTCGGACGGATGCGCCAGGCGCTGTCGAGTGGCGATCTCGCAGCTTTCGCAGCGGCATATGACTCGCTCGGAGAGGTGGTGGGACGATGACCGGGGAGTCGAGAACCGCGGTGATCGCGCTCGGCGGCAATGCGCTGTCCCCGCCCGGCGAGCGCTCAACAATCGCAGACCAGTTCCGGCACACGCGGGAAAGCCTCGGTCCCATCGTCGACTTCGTGCGCGAGGGGTGGAATGTCTGCATTGTGCATGGGAACGGTCCTCAGGTCGGCGACGAGCTCGTGCGCAATGAGGTTGCACGCGCCGAGGTGGCGCCGCTGCCGCTGGGGGTGCTGGTGGCGAACACCGCCGGGTGGATCGGCTACATGATCCAGCAGTCAGTCGGGAATGCCCTTCGCCAGGCCGGCAGCGACCGCCGCGTAGCCACGATCATCACGCAGGTCGAGGTGGACCCACGCGATCCGGCGCTCTCGAAGCCGGTCAAGTTCATCGGTCACGGAATTCCACCCGCGAGAGCCGCGGAGCTCGAGTCGGAGGGACACGCCGTTGCGGTTGACTCGCGCGGAAGCCATCGGCGGGTCGTCGGAAGCCCGGTGCCTGTCGCGATTCACGAGATCGAGACGATCCGCCAGCTAGTCATTGAGGGAGTAGTCGTGATCGCGTGCGGCGGTGGTGGAATCCCCGTATACCGCGACGAACGGTTCGGGCTCGAGGGGTTGGATGCCGTGATCGACAAGGATCTTGCGGCGGCAACGCTTGCGAGTGAGCTGGGCGCGGAGCTGCTGCTGATTCTCACCGACGTCGACGCGGTTTACACCGGCTGGGGCACCGAATCGCAGAAGGCGCTTCGAACCTTGTCGGTTGATGAAGCCGCATCGCTCGATGAATCAGGAGCGTTCGGAGAGGGAAGCATGTCGCCGAAAGTGAGGGCTGCCATGCAGTTCGCCAGCACCACCGGTGGCCGGGCGATCATCACCGAGCTGAGCAAAGGTCTCGAAGCCGTGCACGGACGGGCAGGAACTACCATCGCCCGTTAATTTCAGGCTCATCACGGAATACCGGGAATCGCGGCACCAATCGAGGAAAGAGGGGTTCATCGCCGCGCTGGCGTAAGCCATTTTGTCCCGCGGAGCTGCGGGGTTTCTCTGCAGGTAAAGGCGATTTGCTGCCTGTTGTCTGCTACCTGCCCGAGCTGCCTGCTACCTGCGACCTGCAAATCAGGAAGAGCGCGAACGACGCCTCTCGTGCCCGTGCGCACGTGACTGTCCTGCGCCTTGCAGGCAGCAGGGCGCAGGCTGCCAGGGCAGGTGACAGACAGCTGGCAGCGTCAACAATTCAGCAACTCATCAGTCCTTTGCTTTCATCTGGTTCCCGGTAATGCGAGAACTACCTAATTTCATTTAGTCATAACTGTAAAACCACTCAC
>JBBQZF010000175.1:0-6131 GCA_038208015.1 Gemmatimonadales bacterium | reverse complement strand
GCAACGGCGGTGACACCTCGTTCTCGGATCACGGCACGTATACCTGGACGAGTGGCGACCTCGCCCTGCACAATGCCGTCGATGGCAGCACTGTGCGCGGCACGTTCAGCGGCACGACACTCACCATCCAGGGTGATGATGGCGTCTATGTGCAGAAGAGTTGACGCCGCCGCTGGAGCGGGTAGGCTGCAGCTACCCCGCCGGTGCGATATTGCGGTTCGCATGGAACACGTTGCGTGGATCCCACTCCTGCTTTACTGCGACGAGACGGTCGAAGTTGCTGCCATAGGCCGCATGCAGTCTGTCGTCGCCCTCGTCCGCCGTCTGGAAGTTGATGTAGGCGCCTCCCGTCGAGAATGAACGCAATTCCAGCCACGCATCGCGTGCCCATGCGACATTGGCGGCATCGTCGGCGTCGCTGTCCCAACCAGCCGCGATGTTGAGGACGAGACCGGCATCGCGATTGCCGACCGCCGAGTCATCATTGGACAGATTGCCGATCGCACCCGCGAGCGGGAACACCAGGATGGCCGAGTGCGGCGACGCGAGCTGCTGCGCGTGGCGCATCAGCGGTTCCGTCATCGCGGGATCGAACGCAGGCAGATATTCCGATTTCCAGTAGTAGCGACGTCCGGGCGGCTGCGTTGCATCGAGCAGCGTCTGCTGCGACAGGTATGTCCGTGTCTGCACCGTGTCACCGACCGTGCCACCGAGTGCGCGGAACGGCTTCAGCGCTTCGACACCGGCGTCCGTTGTGCCAGAATGACACACGAATAATGCGACGATGGGTTTCCCATGCGCACTCGCATCAATCCAGGGCGCGGGCGGTGCATTGCGCAGTACAACGACGCACGTCGTTTCCGGACCGGCTTCCTGCTGCAGGCGACGATACAGAGAGATGACATCGGGCGCCGCGTCCGCGGGCCATACAATCGCGCCGCCGTAGATCTCCGGGCCGACCGGGAACAGGTCGTACTCGAAGCTCGTTACGATGCCGAAGTTGCCGCCGCCACCCCGCAACCCCCAGAACAGGTCGCTGTTTTCCGACGCGGACGCACGCACGACGCGACCATCGGCGGTCACGACTTCCATGGACCGTACGGTGTCGCACGTCCAGCCGAACTGTCGCGTAAGGTAGCCGAAGCCACCACCCAGTGTGAGACCTGCGATCCCGGTCGTCGAAACGAACCCGAGGACAGCTGCGAGACCGTGCAACTGCGTCTCTCGATCGACATCGCTCAGGAGGCAGCCCGCCTGCGCGTGCGCGGTCCGGGCGAGTGGATCCACCCGTACCCCGCGCATGGCGGACAGATCGATCATCAGGCTGCCGTCCTGGACCGCCAGACCGGCAATGTTGTGGCCGCCGCTTCGAACACAGACGGACAGGCCGTGGTCGCGGGCGAACGCCAGTGCCGCCACGACGTCCGCGGGACCGAGACAGCGGGCAATCGCTGCGGGACGACGGTCGATCATGCCGTTCCAGATCCGGCGGGCAGCGTCGTAAGTACCGTCCGCCGCATCGATTACACTGCCACGCAACGCTTTGCGCAGCGAATCCAGCGCCGCGCTATCGAGAGTGCCTGTTGCCGCCGCGGGTAATTGGGTCGTTTCGGCGATCGACAACTCGCCGGCAATCGTTCGTTGACTCATCCGGGCTATTCCTTCGCGTGGAGATTGCGGACTGAATCCATGTTCACCCGAAACCTCGTGCCGGGGTCCTCGGCCGTCCAGTACAAATTCTGGACTGGCCTGGCGCTGCCCGCGGAATTAAAGTGGATGCATGTACTCATACGCGCAGTTCTGTCCTGTGGCAAAGGCCGCAGAAATCATCACCCTGCGGTGGATGCCGCTGGTGATCCGGGAACTGCTGTGTGGTAGTCACCGGTTCAATGATCTGCACCGTGGCGTGCCGAAGATGTCACGATCGCTGCTGGTCCGCCGTCTTGCGGAGTTGGCACGGGCTGGGCTGGTGGAACGTCGGCTGACAGGCGCGGATGAGCACCCGGAGTACCACCTCACAGACGCCGGCGAAGAACTCCGTCCGATCATCGTGCAACTGGGGTTCTGGGGTAAGCGCTGGGTGCAGCGTGAAGTGACGGCTGAGGACTTGGATGCGGGTCTGCTCATGTGGGACATTCAGCGTCGCATTGACACGACCGCTCTGCTCCCTCAGAAGACGGTGGTTCGGTTCCGCTTCCATGATCTCCCTCCCGCGGACCAGGATTACTGGCTGATCGTGGAAGCGGGTGTCGTGGATCTGTGCGTGAAGGACCCCGGCTGCGAGGAGCAGCTGCTCGTCCGGACAGATGTGCGCACGTTTTCCGAGATCTGGCTCGGCCGTGTTGCGTTTGCCGATGCCGTGCGCGACGAGACGCTCACGATGCGCGGTGTGCGTCCGTTGCGTGATGCGTTGTCCAGGTGTCTGAAACTTAGCACGTTCGCCTGAAGATACCGGAGTGACGACGCCGACAACGGCATGGCGTTCGTTTCGATCACGCCATGAACATCACGGAATAATTAACCCCGCACAGACGTCAAGGATGTTGATCAAACAATGCCGGATTGCAGTCCGGATCCAGCGCCCGGGGCGGGTCAGGGAGTGCACATCTATCCGCTGTACGGCGGCCGAGCGCCCGAGCCGCCCGGTGCTGTAGCCGGAACTGAAGCCATAGCAACTACTTCCGCTTTCCTCTCGGCAACCGAATAAAATAACGGGGAAGTCGGCAATCCTCCCAGGAGGTGTGCCCTTTCAGCCGTAAATTCTCTACACCATCAACCGAGCCGTCGTTTGCGTCACGCGGCCCCGATGAATCACCGGTTGGAGTCGAGAGGCTATCCTCTGACGGTTGGCACCCGGGCACCCGATCACCCTCACTGATCGATCTCATCTCCATGGACGAGTCCGGCTGGGACGCATTTTCGCGCGGCTCGGCAGTGCGGCGGGCCGGTCGATCTGGGTTTCGTCGAAACGTAGCGGTTGCGCTCGGCAACTGGGCAAACGAAGCCGCCGTGCCTTCGTTGAAGTCTGCATTGTGCGACGTGGATTCACTCGTCCGATCGCATGTTGCGTGGGCACTGGGCAGGATTGGATCGGCCTCGGCCGTGGATGCGCTCACGGACGCGCTATCGGCCGAGACGGACCACGGCGTTATCGAAGAAATCAGGACCGCGTTGGTAGCAGCGTCGGCTGGGCCCTCTGGTGATCGCGGTGTTCCCGGCAAATAGAATACCGCGTGCTTGGGGTGGGGAGGCCAGTGGTTCGAATCCACTTGGGCGCACTTCCGAAAAACCGAACCCGCACCGTCACAACCGGTGCGGGTTTTCTATTGCCGCGCTGTGCGTCGGTCTGCCACTACTTATTATCCCGTCTCTGGACGCAGTTCACCCCGTTACCGACTTCAGAGGTCATGGCGTTCGCCCGTCGGTCGCGCGCCGCACCATCCAGATGTTCGACTCCACCTGGCGCGCGCCATAGTACAGCGTCCGCCCATCGGGCGCCGCCACGATGTGCCCAAACTGGTCATGTGGATAGGGCAATGCAGTGCTGAGGACGCGACGTTGCAGCGATTCGATGTCCTGGACCACGAGCGCGCCGGAACGGGTGAAGTACACCACGCGCCGGAATCCCGGAAGCCAGGTGATCGGGTCGCCGAGGCCGTCGTCGCTCAGCGTGCGGGCATGCCCGGTCGCCAGTTCGTAGATGGCGTTGCCGCGAGTTACACCCGAGGGGGGCTGCACGCCTCCCGTGAGCCAGCGTCCGTCCCCGGACCACTGGCTTGCAGGCATTCGTCCTCCCGTGACGTCGAAGCCTGTCAGTGGCGTTGCTGACTCCAGCGTGAGCGGCCACGGCGCGGATCCGATCATCGTGATCGAGCTGTCCGCCCGCAATACCAGCAAGCGCTCTCCATCCGGCGCGAACATCCCGAAGTTGGCCCCCGCCTCACCGAAGTCGGTCAGTCGAGTGCGCCCGCTGCCATCCCGCCGGATCAGCCACACGTCGTAGGGGCCGAGTTGGTTGGAGTAGAACGTGAGCGCTGCCCCATCGGGCGTGAAGCGCGGCTTCCAGTCGCGCGCGACGTCGTCGGTGAGCCGGGTCAGGTCTCGGCCGTCGGCCCGCATGAGGAAGATGTCCTGCTGCCGTTCCAGGCCATTGTACAGGGCCAGCCACGCCCCGTCGGGACTGATGTCGGCCGGCAGCAGCACACCGGACCGGCGCTGGAGCAGCGCCACCTCTCCTATGCGTTCGGTGACCGGGTCGAAGGCGATGGCGGCTGGGTTGACCGATTCCAGCCGCGAGCGAAAGATGAGGGTGGCTCCATCCCGGGAGATCTGGGGCAGGTCCATCGCCACGTCCACACCCGCCGCCACCGGCTCCGGGGCGCCACGGGGGCGACCCGACGATTCATCAATGCCGATCCGCCAGAGGCCCATCGTCCCGCCCCGGTCACTGGCGAAGTAGAGGTGGCGGCCATCCGGGGACCAGGTCGGCGCCCAGTCCACCGCCACATCGTCGGTGACCAGGACCTGCTCGCCGCCGGTCGCCGCGACGGTGGCAATGTCCCGCTGACCGCCCCGCACCCGCCAGAATGCAATGCGCCCGCCCGAGGGCGACCACGCCGGCTGGTAGACGGGATTCCTCGCGCCGCCGATCAGCAGCTTCGGCTCGCCACCACCCACCTCGACTACCCAGAGCCCACCGGCGCTGTTCACCCAGTAGGGAGTGATCGTCTCCTCGTCGGCGAACACGATCCGCTGGCCATCAGGAGACCAGGCGGGGTCTGAACCGAATGTCGTCAGCCGCCGCGGTGATTCGCCGGTGGCGCCCACCACGAAGATGCCCCCCTCGCCGTGGCTGTAGGCGATCTGCCGGCCATCGGGACTGTACTTCGGCCCCCGCTCGTCGACGCTGGTGTCCCCGGCCACCAGCACCGGGTTGCGACCTCCCACGCGCTGGACGTAGATGTCCCACGTTCCCCGCGCGTTACTGGCGTAGGCGAACGACTCCCCGTCGGGCGAGAGCGTCGGCGACGTCTCCTCGCCCGAGGCGTCGGTGAGCTGCGTGAACGTCGTCCAGCTCTCCGCGGATGGGCCGCCCAGTCGCCCTATCCACCAGGCCGCCGCGAGCAGCAGCAGGCCGCCGAGGATCGCGACGCCTGCGCGCAGGCGGCGCCGTGGCGGCGGGGCTGAACGCACGGCACCGGTCCGGGTGGCCGGGTCCCCCTGCACCAGCCCCTCGGCGAACTTCGCGGTGCTCGGCCACCGATCGGCCGGCAGCTTGGCCAGCGCCTTGAGCACAGCGGCCTCCACCGCCGCCGGCACGGTGTCCCGCACTGTGCTGGGCGGAGCGGGCCGCTCGGTGAGCACCTTCGCCACCACCGCCTGGGTCGTGGCACCGGTGAACGGCGGCTCGCCGGTCAGCATCTCGTAGGTGACGGCGCCCAGCGCATAGATGTCGGTGCGCGCGTCCACCGTGCGGTCGCCCATCGCCTGCTCGGGCGACATGTAGTGCGGCGTGCCGAGCGAGAGGCCCGTTTGCGTCATGCGGGCGCCACCGGCCTCCTGCACCGCCAGCGCGATGCCGAAGTCGGCCACCACCGCATGGCCACCCTGCAGCAGGATGTTGTCGGGCTTGATGTCGCGGTGGATGATGCCCAGCGCGTGGGCCGCGCCCAGCGCGTCGGCCACCTCGCGGGCGATCAGCAGCGTGTCCTCGAGCGACAGCTGCCGCTCGCGCTCGAGCCGGGTCCGGAGCGTCTCGCCGGAGACGTAGGGCATCACGTAGAAGAGCAGGCCATCGGCCGCGCCGCTGTCGAGCAGCGGCAGGATGTGCGGGTGCTGCAGCCTGGCGGTGGTCTTGATCTCGGCCAGGAACCGCTCCGCGCCCAGCGCAGCGGCCAGCTCCGGATGGAGCAGCTTGATGGCCACCTGGCGGTCGTGCCTGAGATCGTGCGCAAGGTAGACCGTGGCCATGCCGCCAGCGCCGAGCTCGCGCTCGATGCGGTAGCGGTCGGCGAGTGCCGCGGCGAGGCGATCCATGGACCCGATCACTGCCGCATCCGTTGATTGAGTTCGGTGAACCAGTTCTCCACGTAAATCACTTCCCTCGACGCGCTCCCCGGCTCCCGGATCAT
>JBBQZF010000174.1:0-6280 GCA_038208015.1 Gemmatimonadales bacterium | reverse complement strand
CAGAAAAGATCAGTGTGCTGTCAGTGCGGTTGATGGCGACGGGTTCTTCTCGCCAAAGCACCAGATCGGTCGAGCTGGCATGACCCCAGCTGATGTTGCCCCAATCGGCACCATCGGGATTGTACTGATAGAACAGGTGATGGTCAAGCGTGAATCGCCCGGCCCACGCACCAGTTGTGGAATCTTCCGCTAGCAAGCATGAGCAATCTGGGGAAGCGTTCAAATCAGTGTTGGGGAAACAGTGTATACCCCTCGACACACCATTTGCGCTCACAGCGCCAGCCAGTTGGCGCAGCACAGCGCGGTGTCGCGCTTCGCCTTGTGGGGATAGTTGGTATGAAGCGGCGGCTTGGGCCCGGGCGCCTCGCGCGTATCAAGGCTACGCGGCCATCCGTCGGCAAGCCTCGGCGCATTTGCGACACGCCTCGGCGCACAGCCGGCAGTGCTCGGCCGTGCTCGCGTGCTTTTCGCATTCCGCAGCGCAGGCGTCGCACGCCTCCGCACACGCCCGACAGAGTTCGGCGGCGAGCGGCCCGCCCCGACTCATCACCCGGATGGCCGCCGCACACGCATCCGCACAATCGCGGTCGAGCCGGATGCACGAGCGCATCATGGCGATGTCCTTCTCGTCAAGACAGGCGTCGGAACACATCTCGCATGCCACGAGGCACGTCACGCACGCTTCGATGCACTCGTGGTACTTCGCGCTGTTGCCGCGAAGATAGGTTCCCAATTCGATGCTGGCCATCGGACTGCTCCTTGAAAAGACTCCCTTGGTCCAATCAACGGATGTGTGATTGGGCGCTTGAACTCCGGCACTAGCGCTCGTTCATCATGATCTGCTCGGCGACGTCTCGGACATTGCGCCCGCGGTACTGCGGCTCCGGAATGCCGGGGCTCAGCGCCTGCCCCGGACGCGCCACGAATGCCGCCTGACATCCGGCGGCAAGGGCACCGGCCACGTCCCATGAGTGCGCGGCCACGAGCACGATGCGATCAAGCGTAACGTCGAGCTCACGCGCGGCATGCTCATAGGCCTCCCGCGCCGGCTTGTATCGCTCGACGTCATCGGCCGAGAGCACCCGGGAAAAGAACTCGCGCAGGCCCACGCGCTCGAGCTGCTGCTCGGCCGACTCGCGAGGCGAGTTGGTGAGCGCGGAGAGCGTGAAGCCGGCCGCCTTCAAATGTTGCAGCGCGGCCAGGACCTCCGGGTGGGCTGGCAGCTCGCCGAGCGCCTTCCTGAACGTCACCCGATCGTCGTCGGTCACCTCGCGGCCTCGCTGCGCGGCAGTCATGTGCAGCGCGTCGTCCGCCAGCCGGTCGAATCTGCGGTACGCGCCGACAACCGTGGCAGTCAGAAAGAGCTCGAGGAGCTGACTGAACCATTGCTTCCGGATTTGCACCGAGTCGGCACGGCCGAAAATCTCACCGAAGGTGTCGTCCAGTGCCGCCATGTCGAGCAGCGTTTCGTTCACGTCGAACACGATCACCGGCTTCATGCGCCGTCCTCGGTCCTGATTCCGTCGTCGTGTGCCGCGCGCGACCGAATCTCGCGCACGAGACTCGCAAGAGCGCCCGCGATGCGGTCCGGGTGATCCTCGGGGGTGAGATGCTTACCTCCCTCGATGCGCTCAAGCGGCACGCCCAGCTCGCGCGCGAAACGCTCGCCATACTCCACCTTCTGGAAGCTGTCGGCGTCGCCCCACACCACGCGCGCCGGTAGGCCGCGCAGCTCATTCAGTCGCGGGGAGATGTCGAGCGTGTCCCGAACGTCGAGCGCACGAATCTGCCCCGCACATCGATCCGGATGCTTTACGGCGAGGATGCGGGCCACGCCGCCTCCAAGATCGTGGCCGACGAGCACAACGCGCTCCAGGCCCATCGCGTCCAGCCACTGCCGCAGATACTCCGCTTGCGTCGCCACGCCAATCGCGCGTTCCCGCCCTTCGGCGATGGAGGCGGCATAGCCCACCATCTCCCACGCGAGCAGCCGAGCGCCCTCGACGCGCGGCATCACCCGTCGCCAGAGAGCGGGCCCGGTGGGGATGCCGTGCACAAGCACGACCGGCATCCCGGCGCCCTGTTCCTCCCAGCGCATCGGGATGCCGGCCACGATGCGCTCGTGGCGCGCCAGCGTCATCGCACCCTGCCTGCCAGCTTCGCCTTCGACCGGTAGCCGGACATCATCTCCATCAGCATCGGTTCCGGCATCGGTGTGTCCGCCGTGCCCCCGCGCGCTTGTCCACAGGAGTCCTCCCGTTTACATGGGGTGCGGTTGGTCCGGATCGGCCGCGTTCGGCTCCGTCTGGAAGATCAGTCCCTGCACGTAGGGACTGGACTTGTCCCCTCCCTTGAACGCCATCGCCGTCTTCGCGTAGAACGCGCGTGCGTCGGCTGGTGTGCGCTTGCCGGTGATCACATCGTGCGCGAGGTTGAGCGCCAGCAGGTTCATCTCCTCTACGTCACACTGCGCGGAGAGCTCGCCACGCGTGCGATGGTAGTACACACTGCCGTCGTACGCATAGAGGTCCGCCATCTTGTCGGCAGGCACGCGATGTTTCACGGTCTGGGTGAGGTAGTCGATGTGCGCCATCGGGAAGTTGTGCGGAACCTCGTCTCGCGTAATGGCCGTCTTCACAAACGGGCCGGTGCCGTACCAGGCGAGCATGCGGTCGCCCGTGACACTGGGCTCCCCGTACTTGGCGATCATGAGCGCTGCGGTCTCGCGCTGCTTCGCGGGCCAGGCGGCGATCATCTTGCTGGCTGTAGGGCGGTCCATTTCCAGAGTACCGGCCGACTCCATGCGCGTTGTTCCGCTGGCTCCCATAGTCCCGGTGGATCCAGTGGCTCCCATAGACCCACTGGATCCACTGGATCCGCTGGCACATGCCGCGAGCGACAGCGTGGCGAGCGACAACATTATGCGCGGACAGATACGGGAACGGACTCGGTGTGTGACAGACATTGCGACCTCCTGGTCGGCGACGTGTGAGATACTTTCGCCGTTTTCACGCTACTCGCGACTCGCGGTTCGTGCTCGGGAGAACGGCACCCGGCGATCCTTGATACTGCAAGCACTTGAAGGTTCTGATGACCTTCGCGTTCGCGGACGCCCATACCATTCATCGCATCTTCATGCGCAGTGGAGTGCTGACCCGTAACGTCGGTAACCCACGGCGCAATCGCCATCGACCCAAAGGGGAATCTTTCCGCAACACCCTCCGACGGATCTCGGCGGGGAGGCGTGCCGGTGGTCATATCCGGCACGCCGGCCAAAACGATGCGACCTACGGGCTCGTGCGCGTGACTTTCCAAATCACGCCGGTGCTCGTCGGGAATTCGTACGGCGTGCCCGGGCTCGCCGGGTTGATGCGTGCGATGCCGAAATCGACGATGTACAGCGCGCCGTCGGGCCCGAACTTGACGTAGAAGGGCCGCTCAAGTCCCATGCCCGGCGCGCCTTGCTCCGAGGCTGGGCCCGGCTTCGCATTCTGGATGAACGGCACGACGCTGCCGTTGCCGAGCGCGATCATGATGCGCGAGCCCACCGGCTTGTCGCGTAGCGGATTCGTCGGCGGCGCCAGGTCGCCCCACTCGGCCACGAACAGCTGCCCGCCGAAGCTGCCGAACGTGCTGGGCGCAAAGTCGATGCCCGACGGGGACGAGTTGATCGGATGCAGCCCGTGGATCACCGAGCGGTCGGGCGTCTGCAGGTTGCTCGCCTGGTGGTTGATCACGAAATGCAGGCGATCCGTCGGCAGCGGTTGCCCGTTCAGGAACTTCGGCGCCTGCAGCGCGTCGGGCACGTCGAACTTGCGGTGGATAGCCGGCTCGAACCGCGCGGAAAAGTCCGGCCAGCCGTACCAGGCACCTTCCTGGATGCGATAGACGGCGTCGAACTCGTCATTCACCGAGCGCGAGCCCCGGATGTCGTAGCCGTTCACGGCGCCGTACAGCTGACCGTTCGTGTTGAACGCGAGGCCGATCGTGTTGCGCAGCCCCGAGGCGAAGGGTCGCACCGTAGCCTCGGCGTTGTTCGGGTCGAAGACGAGGACCGAACCGCCGCACTTCTTCGAGCCTGTAATGCGCTGGCCCGGCGTGCTCGGCGTGCCGAAGGGCATATAGGCTCCCGTCTCCACCAGGTCTGACGGGTCGGCCGTACGGAAGTCGGGCGTACGGTAGTTGATCCCCACAAGCACCAGGTCCTGGCAGGGCACCGGCCGCACGTTGGGGCTTTGCATGATGAACGGGACCAGATCGAGTCCGACCACGCCCGCGTTCGTCGCCGGACCGGTCGCCAGGTACATCATGCCGTCCGGACCCACCTTGATGTCGTTGACCTGGTGCTCCGACTGGCTGTCCATGATGCCGCTCAAGATGCGCGTAATCTGCCCGGCGAGCGTGACGCGCGAGACGGCGCCGCTGCGGTCGGTCGGGTCGCGGTGGCTGACGTAGAACGCCCCGTCGTGCCAGGTGAGCCCTACCACCGACGCCGCGATTCCACGATCCTCGAGCTTAACGACTTCTGTGGCCGCGCCGTTCTGTACGCGCATGATGCGCGCGATGGGTGGCAGATCGACGAACGCGCCGCCCGCCTCCGCGACGTACATCGTGCCCTGGTCGTCGAACGTCAGCGCCGACGGGAAGGTCAAGTTTCCGACCACCTTCTCGATGGTGTAGCCCGGCGGCAGCTGCATCACCGGGAACTGCGACGCCGGCTCGAGCGGTGGTCCCGTCGGCCCATTATCGTCGTCAGCACAACCGGCGACCGAGAGCATCACGACGCCGAGCATTCCAGCCCGCCTGCCTTGTGACCGCACCATCCGTACACCCTCTCTCAATCGCTTACCGACCCCGCGCGGACAGACGTGGGAACGAACTCGGCGTGTGACGGACATTACAACCTCCTGGTCGGCGACGTGTGAGCTCCTTGCGACGTCTTCACGCGAGTCGCTGTTCGCGCTCGCGAGAACGGCACCCAACCGCCACTGAATCGTGCAAGCACAGGGCCGTTAGGTGCTCTGCGCGTTCGCTGACGCCGATACCGTTCTCCGTCGTGCGCAATGGCTGCTGACCACAAAACGTCGGCAACTTGCTGCGCCGTCGCCATTGATCAGAGGGGGGATCTTTTGGTAACGCGATGACAGACTTGGCGGGTATGTCACCATCATCGCTGCTCCATGCGCGTCGCACTGCCGCTGTTGCCCGCGCGCATTCGCCGAGACCGAGCGGAGCCAGGTGCACAGACGTGCAGCGAACTGCAGGGAGGGGCGTTTCCCCATGTCTGCTTGAGGCTCTGAGGGACGTGGGAGCTCAACCGGTGCGTCAGGTTGCCAGCGCGAAGCGTTCCAGGATTTCCGCTTATTGGCACCGACGCTCTTTATTCAGGCGAGCACCGCACGCTCAGTCCCATATTGCGCTGTCTAGATCATGCACCCTACTGTTGCGCACGAGCACAACCGTCGTCATACTCGCTCGTGCCGAGCTCGCGTCGGCCATATGATGCACGCATGCAGACGCAGAAGATCTGCGACCCCACGATAGGAGCCCGTTCATGAGCGACACTCCGCTCAAGACGGAAGTCGAAGACGTGACCCCCGAGCTCGCCGCGTAGTGGCTGGCGACGATGGGCCCGAACCGGCACCTCAACCGCGCTAATCTCGAGCGCTATGCGCGCGACATGTCGAAGGGCAATTGGTTCGACAATGGCGACCCGGTGCGCTTCGACAAGAAGGGGCGTTTGCGCGATGGACAGCACCGGCTGTCGGCCGTGGTCGAGTCGGGCAAGACGGTGCCGTTTCACGTCATTCGCGACATGGACGAAAAGGCGCTTCGCATCGTCGACACCGGCAAGCAACGGTCCTTCGCCGACGCCATCACCATACAAGGGTCCGTCCCCTCGGCGGCCGTGGGGCGGAAGGTCCAGGCGAGCGCGAAGATGATTTGGCACTACGACAACGGGTCCATTCTGAGTTCGGGCCAGGCCGTGTCGCATGCGGAGCTGCTCGGCGTGCTGCGCCGCCACAAGGGCCTGGTGGACGCCATGGCGAAGGTGGCGGAGGCGCCCGACATCCAGCCACACTCGATTCTGGGGTTCGTCTACACGCTGGCGGCGGAGAAAGCGCCTCGCAAGGCGGCCCAGTGGTTGGCGCGCGTGCAGCGCGGCGAGGACGAGACCCATGGCTCCCCCACGTATGAGCTCCGCGAGCTGCTCTGGCGGCAGCGCGGCAAGGGCGGCAAGCAGCAACTACGCGGGCCGTACCTGGCCGCCCTGGCCGTG
>JBBQZF010000173.1:0-6299 GCA_038208015.1 Gemmatimonadales bacterium | reverse complement strand
CGCGCAGAGTCCGTTGCGACAGAGCTCGACGATTGCAGCACGCGCCGCGCGAATCTCCGCTGCGGCCGCCCGAAGTATGCCTGTCGCTGACAACAGGAAGAGCCCACGATTTCGAGACTCACGACCACGTCTGGCCACACGCTGCCGACGGCAGCAACGGCGCCGACGGAGGCGATCACGCCGCCATTCGTGATGATGTGCAACTGCCAAGGTTCCTCGTTGCTCATTGGGTCGCCGGTAATCGACTGAGTTCTCCGACTCAAACGCGGCTGCCCGTCTGCCTACCCGGGTCAGCGGTCGCGTGCAGCCGGTACTACCAATGAAGCGTTTGGGGCATTTGATTGTACAGAACACAACCGCGCCGGTCGCGCCACCACTTTCCATAGTTCCTGTTTATGTCCGCTCGCCTTACGCAGCTCGCGCGAGCGATCAGCGTCGCCACGCTCTTCATCGTTTCCGCCGCGGACGCCCAAAATCCCGTACCACCCGCTGGCCCAACCGGCACCATCACCGGGCGTCTGACCGAAGCGCTGAAAGAAGTACCTGTTGTCGGTGCCACCGTGCGCGTGATGGGTCAAGAGGCCTTCACGCAGTCTGACTCACTCGGACGCTTCACCCTCCGCGGCGTCCGTGTCGGAATCGTGACACTCGAAGTCCGGCGACTGGGGTTTGCCCCGGTGACGAAGGGCAACATTTCGGTCTCGCCAGCCAAGCCTGCCGAGGTCGCGGTGGTGCTTCGCCCCGTGGACGTGCGCCTCGATGTCGTCACGGTACGCCCCGATGCATTCCCGACAGAAATGGCTGTCTCCACCCCCGTCTCGACGCAGTCGTACGACGCGGAAGAGGTCCGCCGGCAGCCCGGCGCACAGGAGGACGTCTTGCGCGCGGTGTCGATTGCCCCGGGCGTCGGCGTGACGAGTGCCGGCCGCAATGTCCTCGTTGTGCGGGGTGGCGCGCCGTTCGAGAACCTGTTTGTTGTCGATAACATCGAGATCCCCAATATCAATCACTTCGGCTCGCAAGGCTCCACCGGTGGCCCGGTGTCGCTGATCAACATTCGCTTCGTCGAATCTGCGGCGCTCTCTGCCGGTGGATTCGGTGCTCGGCTTGGCGACCGCACGTCGTCGGCCACCACCATCACCCTGCGCGAAGGCAATCGCGAGCGGGTGGCCGGCGAACTCAACGTTTCCGCGACGCAGTATGGCGCGCTCGTCGAGGGCCCACTCGGCCGGAACGCTTCCTTCTTTGCGAACGTGCGCCAGAGCTATCTCGACCTGTTGTTCAAGGCCTTTGGATTCAGCTTCATTCCATCGTACACGGACGCGACCGCGAAGGTGGTTTGGCGTCCGAGTTCGCGCGACGCATTCAGCTTCCTCACGATTGCGGCGCGAGGCACTATTTCGTTCGACAATTCGACCGACTCGGGTCGGGTCACCAACTCGCAGGTCGTCTCCCCCGCCCAGGACCAGTACTTCAGCGGCATCACCTGGAAGCGCCTGCTGAGACGCGGGGTCGCGACGACGACCCTCGGCCGCACGTGGACGCGATACGAGACGGCGCAGCGGGATTCGCTCCTCGTGCCGATTCTCGAGGTCCGCTCGTCGGAGGGGGAGAACACCCTGCGCACCGACATCAGCTGGCTGACTGGGCGCGGCGTGGAGATTGAGACCGGTACGATCTTCAAGTATGCAAGCAATATGCGCTTTGATGCCGCGCTGGCCGGGGTGACGCGTCGCGATGCCAATGGCACGGAGCAGCCGTTGAGTGTCGACACCAGTTTCAACGCCCTCCGTAACGGGACGTATGTGCAGGCCGCGTGGCAAGCGGCACCGCGGCTGCGGCTCTCGGTCGGCGCGCGCAACGACTGGTACGGATTTCTTGACAACGCGATGCGATTCGCGCCGCGTGTGAGCGGGTCGTACCGAGTCGATCCGGTCACCACCATCACGTTGGCCGGCGGTCGCTATTGGCAAGCGCCAAGCTTCATCTGGCTTGTCGGCGACCCGCAGAACGCACAGCGCCTGAAGCCCTTTCGCGCGGATCAACTGGTGGCCGGTGTTACCCGGCTCGTGGGCAGCGACGCCAAGTTGCAGGCCGAGGTTTACGGGAAGGTCTACGGCGACTATCCCGCTCGCCAGTTCCGACCGCAGGCCGTCCTGAGTCCGAGCGGCTTTGACGATGCAACGACCGATATTCCGTATGGACTGGAGCCATTGGAATCCACCGCTACGGGCGACGCGTACGGAATTGAGCTCTTTGCACAGAAGAAGTTCGGCGCCTCGCCGTTCTATGGTCAATTGAGCGCAAGTTTCAACCGCACGCGCTTCACCGGCCTCGACGGCACCAGCACGCGCGGCGCGTTCGATTCACCGGTGACGGCCAACGGCGTGTTTGGATGGCGTCCGAACTCGCGTTGGGAAGTGGCAACGCGCGTGCGTGCCGCGACCGGGTTACCGTACACGCCATTCGTGACGGTTGGCGCCTTGGCTGGGACGCTCGACTTCACGCGCTATAACGGGGAGCGGGTCGCGACGTTTCTTGCGGCCGACCTGCGCGTGGATCGCCGGTTCATCATGGGGCGCACGCAGTTGATTGCCTTCATCGACCTGCAGAACTTCACGAATCGGCCGAACCAGCAGGCGCCGCAGTGGGACCCCAGGGCCCGCGCAATCCGAAACGATACGAGCATCGGGCTCCTACCGTCGATCGGACTGAATCTGGAGTTCTGACCCTCGTACGATTCCTCGCGGCGTCCGCTATCCCTCTACGGCCGCCGCAACCACTGCGCGCGACACGGAGGACCGCTGGCGAGCGCTGAGACACGGGCCGAGGGCCCGCCGCCGCGCGCCGGCGCAAGCCGGCCAAGGGCGTCGGCTTCAACGCCCGGTTAGGGAGCACGTTCGTAGCGAAGCTCGCCGTGATCCCATTGCACCAACGAGCGTCCACCCAGCTGCCTCATAAAACGATTTGCGCCCGCGTGCCTGGCTCGGTCGTCAGCCACGCGAGCAGATACTACCCGCATTCTTCTCGAAGCTGGCGACGGCGTCGGGCGAACTGGTAACGTAGAAAAGCCGTTCGCCGCCGGACTGCTGGAATGCCGCCACGGCGGGCACCCCAGGCAGAACGGTGATCAGCAGGGCGACAGTGCGCTGCATCGTCAGCTCACGCTGAAGGGTCGTCGATGGTGTGCTCGGTTCCCTGACCGTGAGGCAACGTGGCCGGGGTTACGCGATGAACCACGGAGCCAGCACCAGGCTGACGATCGACATCAGCTTGATGAGGATGTTCATCGAAGGCCCGGACGTGTCCTTGAACGGATCGCCGACTGTGTCACCGACGACCGCAGCCTTGTGCGCGTCAGAACCCTTCCCACCGTAGATCCCGCCCTCGATGGCCTTCTTGGCGTTGTCCCACGCGCCGCCGGCGTTGGCCATGAACAGCGCCATCATGACGCCGGTGACGGTCGCGCCGGCGAGGAATCCAGCGAGCGCTTCCACGCCCAGCAGCTTGCCGACGACAACAGGAAGAGAAACGGCGACGACACCCGGAACGATCATCTCACGCAGCGCACCTTTCGTCGAGATGTCGACGCACCGCGCCGAATCCGGCTTGCCGGTTCCTTCCAGCAGCCCTGGGATCTCGCGGAACTGGCGCCGAACTTCTTCCACCATCTTCTCGGCGGCGCGACCGACCGCGGTCATAGTGGAAGCTCCGATGAAGAACGGCACCGAACCGCCGACGAACAGCCCGATCACGACCATCGGATCGAGCAGATTGACACCGGTATCGCTCAGCCCCACGGCGGACGCATACGCGCTGAACAGCGCCAGCGCCGTGAGCGCGGCGCTGCCGATCGCGAAGCCCTTGCCGATCGCCGCGGTAGTGTTGCCGAGGGCGTCGAGCCCGTCGGTGATCTTGCGGACTTCGGGGCCAAGGTGCGCCATCTCAGTGATTCCGCCCGCGTTGTCGGCGATCGGGCCGTACGCGTCCACCGACATGGTCACTCCGACGGTCGCGAGCATGCCGACAGCGGCGATGGCGACGCCGTAAAGACCGCTCAGGCTGAAGGCGACGAAAGTCGCGCCGCAGATGAGAAGGACCGGGATCACGACGCTCCGCATTCCGATCGCGAGTCCGGCGATGATGTTCGTGGCCGGTCCGGTCTGCGAAGCGGCCGCGATGACACCGACCGGCCGCGACGCCGTGTAGTATTCGGTCGCGAAGCCGATCGAGAGCCCGGCAACCGTACCGGCGACGATCGCCCAGAACGGACCGAGCACGCCGTACGTGCCCCCCGAGGGCATAGTCTGCGTGAACGGAAGGCTGATCGTTATGAGGTACGCGAACACGAGAAAGAGTACGGCGGAGATAATTGTTACCGTGCGCAGGGCGGTGGCCGGGTTGCCGCGCGAAAGCACACGGAGGGCTCCGATTCCGACGAGCGAAGCGAACAGGCCGGCGATGATGTACGCGAACGGGAGAACCATCGCGACGATCTGCGACTCGCCGATGATCGCGGCCGACGTGGCAGCGATCGAGATGGTCGCGATTACCGACCCTACGTAGCTCTCGAAGATGTCCGCCCCCATGCCAGCGACGTCGCCAACGTTGTCACCGACGTTGTCGGCGATCGTGGCCGGGTTCCGCGGATCGTCTTCCGGGATTCCCGCCTCCACCTTGCCGACCAGGTCCGCGCCGACGTCCGCGGCCTTTGTGTAGATGCCGCCGCCAACTCGCGCGAACAACGCGATCGAACTCGCGCCCATCGCGAAGCCTGAGATAACCTCGGCGAAAAGGCGCGGAGTGCTGCCGCTCGCATCCGCCCAGAGCAGGGCGAACCCTCCGCCGATTCCGAGAATGCCGAGTGACGCGACGCTGAGACCCATCACGGCGCCGCCATTGAACGCTACCTGCAGCGCCGACGCCTGCCCACTCGCGCGCGCGGCCTCGCTGGTGCGCACGTTCGCGCGCGTTGCGGCCTGCATCCCCGCCAGCCCGGCGAGAATCGAGCAGAAGCCGCCGCCCAGATATGCCATCGCGGTACGCGTGCCGATCGCCCATCCGAGCAGCGCCGCGACCAGGAACAGGAAGGGTACGAGCACCATGTACTCGCGCTTGAGAAACGCCATCGCGCCTTCATGGATCCTGTCGGAGATCTCCTGCATGACCTCAGACCCCGCCGAACGGGCGATGATGGAGCGATACAGGAGCATGGCGGCCACGAGGCCGATAAGCCCGATCGACCACGCGGACCCGGCAAGATTCACCCAGCCGTTCGACACGATTACATCCTCGTTCATATGTTCTTTCCCGGTTGTGAACGTTCATGGCCCACGTCGACACCTTCGCGAACCCCAGCTCTATGGCCTCGGTGAGCGGCGGCAACAGCTGGACAATCTATCACCCTCGCCCCGCATACCGGCGCTAGGGGGATCGTTTGAGAACTTCGGCACCCTCGGGAAGCTGCAGCCCGCTCACTACGCGCCGATGTCGCGCCTCAGGTGGCTTCTGTGCCTGGCTCGATAGGACCGGGGTCAGAACAACGGCGAAGGCTACAGCTACAGCAAATCGTCTTGCGTTACTCATCGTTCTATCTCCTTCGTCTCCGAGACACTGCGACGTGAAGACTGCCTCGTGCGCCTAACGCCTGTAGCTATACTGCAAACGAACCGTAACTTCTCGAGCGAAGCGAGCAACCTTGTATCGTTTGGCAGCATTAGCGTGTTGAACGCGGCGGGGTATGAAATCTCAAGGTCTCTGCAGATCTTTCAAACCAGAAATTACTTGATCTCGCGATGACGCGGGATCGTCGAGATTTTTCGCAACTCGGTATTCAGATAAACCGAATGGCTGCCACCTTCGCGGAGAAGCCGGCAGCCATGTTTCTCTATGTGACGTATGAGGTCAATCCGCTTCACGCTAGGCCGGAAGCTTTAGGCGCTCGCGAATAACCTTCGCTCCACCGAGTTCCTGTTCGGCTAGGAGTCGATTCGACTCCAGCACGAGACTGACTGCCTCACGCAGATTCTTGCGGGCCTCGTCGAGCGTCTCGCCCTGGGTATTCGCTCCCGGAAGTTCCTCGACAAACGCGACGTACCCGCCCTCCGGAGCTTCTTTGAAGATCGCATTGAATTCGAATTGCATTTGAGCCTCCGTTACTTGAATCTATCGCGACGCCGGGTGTCCGCATAACGTTTGCGATTACCGGCGCACAAACGGCAAGCGAAGCGCCGCTGTTTGTGCGTCCGGTTCATCGCGGGGTTCGGCGTCATGATCCAGACGGCGGTATTCTCGGGAGA
>JBBQZF010000172.1:0-6300 GCA_038208015.1 Gemmatimonadales bacterium | reverse complement strand
CGCATCGCGCGGCGACGGCGCTACTGCCGCGCGGCTGGCGGAAGCTTTCGAGACCGCCCACACGCTCAGGCGCAGCGCGATGACTCCGCGCGAGGAGGCGGAGCTGCTCCTCCGGTGGAAGAAGGGACCATCTGATGCCGCCGCTCCCGCGGCCATGCAGGGAATCGAGCCTGCTGCCGCCGCAGGTTTTCGTCCGCAGTTCCTGAATCCCGAGCTCAGTCTGCTCGCATTTCAGAGCCGCGTGCTGGCTCTCGCCGAGGATCCCGGGACTCCGTTGAGGGAGCGGCTTCGCTTTATCGGCATCGTCAGTTCGAACATCGACGAGTTCTTCATGATCCGTGTCGCCGGGCTGAGACAGATGGCCCAGGAACAGAGTGATGAGCAGTGCGACGACGGGCTCTCGCGAGGTGAGCAGCTTCGGCTGATTTCGGGCGCGGTTGAAGACCTCGCGCGCCGCCAGTCGGCCTGCGCGCGCGAATGCCTCACCGCGCTCGAGGAGGCGGAGGTGAGAATCTTCGCCTGGGGCGACCTGAATCCGGCTCAGCGTCAGGACCTGCGTCAGCAGTGCATCGACCAGATCCACCCCGATCTAACCCCGATGGCGATGACGCTGAGCCCGGGGCATCCGCTGCCGCACCTCCCTCACCTGACGCTTGCTCTCGCGATTGCGCGGAGGGATCCGCACACCCGTCGTCTCCATCTTGCCGAGCTCGAGCTTCCTTCCGACGCACCGAGGTTTTTCAGGGTTCCCGGTGAAACGAGCGGATTCATAACGCTCGAGGAGATAGTGAGGTCGAACATCGACCTCGTTCACCCTCTGGGAGGAACGGAGGGCGTCTATGCATTCAGGGTCACGCGCGGCGGTGAGCTGACGCTCGACGAGGAAGCCGCTGACGACCTGATTGAGGCAGTGGCTCATGCAAGCGGGCGCCGGACAGCAAATCCCGCCGTCCGTATCGAGGTCGAGCATGGCATGCCCGGATACGTTCGGGATCTGCTTCTCGAGAACCTCAAGCGGGAGGATCCGTCGATCCAGCTCGACTCCGCGGACATCCAGGATGTCGACGGGTTTCTCGATCTCGCCTGCCTATCGCGGCTGGAGATCCCGGATGCTGTGGGAGAGGATTACCCTCGATTTGATCCTGCCGAGCCTGCACTGAGTGGCGAGTCGATGTTCGATGCGATGAGGGAGGGAGATCTCCTGTTTCATCACCCGTTTGACTCTTTCGCGGCTACCGTCACCGCATTCCTGCGCGAGGCATCCGAAGACCCCGATGTCACGACGATAAGGATCACTCTCTACCGCCTCGGTTCATCCTCCGACATAGCTGATGCACTGATTCGCGCCGCGAAGAACGGGAAGAAGGTAGTCGCGTTTGTCGAGCTCAAGGCACGGTTCGACGAGGACCAGAATGTCGGCTGGGCGCGAAAGCTCGAGAAGGCCGGCGGGCATGTCGTGTCGGGACTCGTTGGATACAAGAATCACGCGAAGGTCGCGATGGTTGTGCGGCGGGAAGGCGAGCGGCTGAGGAGCTACGTGCATGTCGGGACTGGCAACTACAACGCCCGCTCCGGTCGCGAGTACACCGACTTCAGCCTTTTCTCGGCACGGGACGATCTCGTGCAGGATGCGACTGACTTGTTCAATGCGCTGACGGGCGGGACGCTTCCTCCGCGCGGGTTATCGCGAGGGTCGCTCGTCGCGCCGCACCAGATGGCCGATTCGCTGATCGGGTTCATCGACCGTGAAGCCGCGAATGCGCGTGCCGGCCTCCCGTCGGGAATAATCCTGAAGGTGAACGGGTTGTCGGACTCGGATGTGATCCTTGCGCTGCTGCGCGCGGCGGGGGACGGCGTGAGGGTGGATATTATCTGCCGCGGGATCTGTACGTTGAGGCCCGGGATCGCCGGAGTGTCAGCCAACGTGCGGGTCGTTTCGAATGTCGGGAGATTTCTTGAGCATTCGCGGGCCTATCGCTTCGAGAACGGCGGCGATCCCGTTCACTTCATCGGCTCGGCGGATCTGCGGCAGAGGAATCTCCGGCGGCGAGTCGAGTTGCTCGTGCCCGTAACTGATACTGCGCAGAAGGTGGAGGTCGACAGGATTCTCAGGGCGTACCTGGATGATCGGGCAGCGTGGGAGCTGCGCGATGATGGAGCGTATGTGCAGAGGAGAGAGGGGCCATCAGACGCGCAGATGCTGATGATGGGTTAGGGTGCGGGGGAACGCCGCGCTTGCGCGCTGTTAGCTGTTGGCAGCTCTAGCGCACAGCTGTTAGCTGTGCTGGAACCGGCTAATAGCCGAGAGCTGAAGCTGCTAACCGCCAACAGCACGCTTCTTCGCGGGTTTCGATACCGCTTGCGCTACTGCCCCCCCGGACCTGGTAGCGCTCCGAGCTGTCCAAGCATTCCCAGCGCGTCGTTTTCAGACCAGCCTTCCACGATCCGGCCGTTCGTGATTCTCTCGATACTGATACCGGTCACGGTGACTGAGCGCCCGGTTGCAGGCATTCCCTGAAGAGGACCCTGATGCGTCCCGCGCATCGTCAACCGCGCGGCAACCCGGTCTCCCTCTGCAACCATGTCCTCGACTGTAAAGCGGGCATCGGGAAACGCTGCGCGGAAACCGTTGAACCACGCGGTCCAGGCCTCACGATTCATTGGCTCGGGGTTGCCCGCGGCGTGTCCCCGATATTCGGCGGAGAGGAAAGAGTCGCGCTGCGCGATGTTGCCGGCGCTCCACACCTCCTCGAAGTATCTCCTCACGAGCTCCTTGTTTGCTTCCTCGACCTGCGAGGTCGAGGCTGTTTCTGTCTCAGCGGCGGGGCCCGCTTCCCGGGCACAGGCCATGACAAATGTCAGTGAAAGTGCGGCAACTACGCGAACGGCTGGCGCCATAATTTCTCCGATTCAGGAAGTTGAGAACGATAAAGGGATGGCCCTCGATTGGCTACATCACGCACTTTGACGCGAAAACGTCGCGCTTGCGCGCACCGAAGTTCCCTTTTTGTAGCGCGGATGGCCACGATAGTGCAGGAGTGAAAGCTGATGCCTGATGCCAACGCTTCGGTCGAGGAAAAGTTCTTCGAGGTTTCGATAGACATGCTCTGCCAGCTCGGGTTCGACGGGCACTTCAGGCGGCTCAATCCCGCCTGGGAGCGCACCCTCGGATTCACCCGGGAGGAGCTCATGTCGAAGCCCTTCATCGAGTTCGTGCACCCGGACGACCGCGAGCGCACTCTCGCGCAGAACAGCGAGGTTCGCCGCGGTGGCCAGGCGTTGAGCTTCGAGAACCGCTACCTCTGCAAGGACGGCTCTTACAGGTGGCTCCTGTGGAACGCAGCGTCCGACTCAGGCCACGAGACCATCTACTCGGTCGCCCGCGACGTCACGGCATGGAAGCGCGCCAACGAGGAGCGCGAGAATCTGATCAGCCAATTGAAGGCGGCTCTGGCAGAGTTGAAGACTCTTCAGGAGATCCTTCCGATCTGCTCGTACTGCCGGAAGATCCGCGACGACGAGAACTACTGGGAGAGTGTCGAAGGTTACATCTCCCGGCATACGAAATCCCGGTTCAGCCATGGGATCTGCCCGGACTGCATGGACACGGTCGTCGAGCCCGCCATCGCCGAGCTCGAGCGCTCATAAAAGCCCGACTATGCTGAGAGCGCCGTCCCGGTCCCCAATCCCGATTGTCGCTGACTGCCTTCCCTGGACATTCTGACCAGAAAATAAATCGCTCCGATCCACAGCAGGCCGGTCGTGAGCCACCCTGTGAGCGATGCTGCCCACTCCCATGGATTGGCCGTGGTTACCGAGCCCGATGGTACAATGCCTGTCGTATTGTTGACCGCCGCGTGCATCAGCATGACGAGCAGCACGCTCCCGCCAGTGCGGGTGTACAGCCACGCCATCGCGACCGAAAGCGCCGTAACGCCGAGCGTGTAGAGCGGCAGTGACTGCCCGGCATTCGGCGTGCCCGCAATGTAGAACAGTGGCAAATGCCATAGCGCCCAGATCAGGCCAAGCAGAACGCTCGCGCGGCCGAGCCCCATGCTGGAGGCAAGTCGCGGAAGCGCGTACCCACGCCAGCCGATTTCCTCCCCCGCCTGAAATGGCGCGGAGAATACCGCTGCGATGAAGAGGAAGTACACGGGTTCGGCACCGAACGCGGGCCAGTCACCGGTAACCGCGCGATGCGCAACTGCGGCGGCGAGCTTGATCCCCGCCATGTAAGCGAGGGCAAAGACGTAGAAGCGAATGTCGACGCGCCATATGAAAAGTCGCGCGAGAAGCTCGCCGACTCCCGCGCGACCCCTGGCCCGTGCGGTGATGATTATTGCCACGATTCCCGGAGCGAACGTACCAGGAAGGAACAGGAGTTGGCGGGCACCCTGGCTCATTGGGTCGGCAGGCGTGATCGCTCCGGCGAGGAGCCACCACGCCCATGCCGCAATGAAAACGAGGGCGAAGTAGAGAGCGACGCTTTCGCGGCGCTCCCTCACCATTTCGTCAATGATTCTGCATCGGCGGTAGAGGGGCGGAACCCGGGCTCGAGCGCGCTCGTCCATGTCAGCTTCTCGTTTTCGATCACCTCGAGATAGCAGCCCGTGTTCGGAAATTCCTCTCAAGGTCGAGCTCGGGATCTGGCTTGAATGATTCGGATCGGGTCATCACTTCTTCTCCTTCATTTCATTGAGGTAAGAGTCGAGTTGGTCGAGACGGCGCTCCCACATCGCCCGCTGCCTCGAGAGCCAGTCGTCGACGACTTCGAGAGACTTCGGCGCGAGCCAGTAGGTTCTGACGCGCCCGGCTTTCCGCGACTGCACGAGACCGCAGCTCTCGAGCACGCCCAGGTGCTGCGTGAAAGACGGGAGAGCCATGTCGAACGGCTTTGCCAGGTCGCTGACTGCCGCGGGTCCTTTCCCAAGCCGCTCCATCACCGCGAGGCGGGTCGGATCTGCAAGCGCGTGAAACACCCGGTCGACTCGCGCAACTTGCTTAGGCATATGCCTAAGTATAATCGGCGGATTAGTTAGGTCAACACCTTATTCGCGTCGAGGATCGGCTAGAGAAGCCCCCAGACCGGCGGAAATGTCATGATCAGCCCCATCGCAACGAGAAGGACTGTCCATCCGAGGACCCGGCCGGCACCGATTGCCCTGCCCCGCCACGACATATGGAGGATTCCCCACGCAGCGAGCCACGCAATGACTGCGAACGTGGACCTTCCGGACAGCCCTCCGGCCTTCGCGTAGAGCGATGGAGCGGCGAAGACTCCCGCTTCGTTACCGATTACCAGCATTCCCATGGCCAACGCGCCAATCCCTGCGGCCAATACCGCCCCCATCGCGGCGCCATTCTGCAATTCTCGCAAGCTCGGCCGATCAGTTTCACTATTCATCGATTCCCCTGTGTGCCTACCAGACTGGTGCGACCTTGTTGACGAAAACACCGAGAAGCGCGACAAGAGACACGAGCGCTATCGCGATCGCCAGCAGCCAACCGGTGATCCTCCGCAGCTCGGCGTCGGCCAGGACAGTTGCGCGATGCCGTCTCGCTATGAAGGCCACGGCTGTCGCGAGCATCGCCGCTATCCATGGCACGTGCTCCTTTACTTCCATCGCGAATGAATGAAGCCACCGTGTGTCGGCACGCGACAGAAGCAGGGCGCGGGGATAATCGACGAGCGAAGCAATTCCCTCTGGCGGACTCGCCCGGTACAGCGGGAAAATGACGTAGGTACCGCTGACAACCGACATCCACAGCAGCACGGCGGCGGCCACGGTCAGCCACGCGAATGTGTTCGAATGCGACGCGGGAACGATGGTTCGATCGTTGGGAGACATCGCGCGGAGCGAGTACAGCGCGGTAAAGAGGAGCATCAGCGAGCCACCGCTTAACACCAGGCCGTGGAGCATCGTCCAGAGACTGCGATCCGAGAACAGCATTCCCCTCCCTGCAGTTGTCCTGATGACCATCGATCAGATCAAAGGTTGCCGGCGGGCACCCGCTGCGGAGTCAGGGAATCGCCACAGTATTGTGGGCGTTTCCTTGTTCATCGTACCGTTCAGGCCAAATTCCCGGCGCAGATGTCGAACGCCGTTGGGACGCACGTCTCCGCATGATCGTGGCGATACGCAATTTATCGGTCCGTGGGCTCTTGCCCGACTGACACTCAGGCATTCCCCGATTTCGCACAGGGAATGGTGCGGCCATATTCGGTCGAAGGTCGCACATTCCCCGCGATTAATCGGAGGTAGCAAGTTGCGCCTCACACTTTCCGCCCTGGCGCTGCTC
>JBBQZF010000171.1:0-6303 GCA_038208015.1 Gemmatimonadales bacterium | reverse complement strand
CGCTTCGACCTCGGGCCGCATCCCTTCTGCACGACGATAGGGCCCGGCGACGTTCGCATAGCGGCGAGATATCATCCTCGTAACTTCGCCAGCGGGTTTCTCGCAGTAATGCACGAAACCGGACACGCGCTTTACGAGCAGGGTCTCGATCAAGCGCACTTCGGAACACCGATGGGTGAGGCAGCATCACTTGGCATTCACGAATCACAGTCGCGCCTGTGGGAGAACCTCGTCGGGAGAAGTCACGGATTCTGGAAGCACTTCTATCCGCAGCTTCAAGGGGCCCTCGACGTCAACGATGTTTCGCTCGACGAGTTTCGCGAAGTGATCAACCATGTCAGGCCGGGCCTTATCCGCGTCGAAGCTGACGAAGTCACGTACAACCTTCACATCATCATCAGGTTCGAGCTCGAGCAGGCACTTCTCTCCGGGGATCTTCAGGCACAGGATCTTCCCGGCGAGTGGAACGACATGTACCAGCGCTACCTGGGCGTAACTCCCGACAGCGACAGGAACGGCTGCCTCCAGGATATACACTGGTCCGAGTCTCTCATCGGCTACTTTCCGACGTATACGCTTGGCAACGTCTACGCGGCCCAGCTGTTCGCTGCCGCCGAACGTGCGGTGGGTCCGCTGGAGAACGCTTTCGCTGCCGGAGAGTTTAGCCCCCTCCGCGACTGGCTCGGCCAGCATATCCACTGCCTCGGCAAGCGTTTTCCTGCGGTCAAGCTGGTGGAGAGGGCAACGGGGACCGCGCCCGACACTTCAGCACTGGTTGCCAGTCTCTCGAAGCGATATCTGGCGTTGGCCTGAAATTGTGATGACTCAGCCCGGCGATGCTCCTGGCATCGAGGCAATCCGCGCCAACCGCGCAAGGCTTAACGGCCTCGTCATCACGACACCTGTCCGTCAACTCGTGGATGACGCTGTCTCGAAAGCAGTCGGCGACTCCACGGAGGTCTGGCTGAAGGAAGAGCTGTTCCAGCGCACGGGCAGCTTCAAGCCGCGGGGGGCGCTCTCAGTGATGCTCGACCTCGATCCGGAGGAGCTCGCGCGTGGCGTAACCGGAGTCTCCGCAGGCAACCACGCAATCTCGCTCGGCTACTCCGCGCGTATTCTTGGAAGCGATGCGAAGGTAGTGATGCCACGGAGCGCGAACGCATTCAGGGTGCAGATGTGCCGCGAGCTCGGTGTTGAAATCGAGTTTGTCGACAACGTCACAGAGGCGTTCGCGCGGGTGAGAGAGATCGAGAGCAGTGAAGGCCGGAAGTTCGTCCATCCGTACGAGGGGCCCAGGACGGCGCTCGGCACCGCATCAGTGGGGATGGAATTCGTCGATCAGGTTCGCGACTCAGGCGCGCAACTCGATGCCGTCATCGTCGCCGCGGGTGGAGGCGGCCTCACCGGTGGCGTGGCGTGCGCGGTCAAGCAGATGAGTCCCGAGACCGCCGTGTACGTTGTTGAGCCTGAAGGCGCGGACACGATGTATCGCAGCTTCAAAGCCGGATCGCCGCAGTCAATTGATGCAGTGCGCACGATCGCCGACTCGCTGGGGGCGCCGAGGTGCGAACCATATTCGTTCGCGCTCAACCGGCGATTCGTCGACGAGGTCGTCCTGGTGACCGACGAACAGATCCGCGATGGGATGCGTCTTCTCTTCCGGTCTGCGAAACTCGTTGTCGAGCCGGCCGGCGCCGCTGCTCTGGCAGCCCTGATGTATCCATTGCGGCAGAGACTCGACGGAAAGAGCGTAGGTATAGTCGTTTGCGGAGCGAATATAGACCCTGAAGCTTTTTGTAAGCTGGTGTGTCAATAGTTGCATGAGACTAACTGCGGACTGCGGACGTACTGCGGACGCCGACCCGGACTACTGCGGACTGCGGACTAGTGACCAGGTGCGCTATTACGGCAGGGCAGGAATCGGCAAACCCCCCTTAACGAGAAACTGGCCCCGCGGAAACGCGTACTTGTTGCGCTTGAAGTAGTCCGCCTGCATCACCTCGACCCGGTCACGCGATGCGGCACAATGCCACGTCTCGAACGATTTCGGTTTTGCCCTGCCGAACACCGAGGGGATAAAGACTCCGACATTCACTCCTCCCTGAACATCACGGGCAGAAGGGTATTTGAATGCCTGGACGCCGACGCCCCGCATTGCGGTGCCGAGGGGGTGGGATGAGGCGTAACTCGCCGGTGACGTGATGGCGCGGTGATGAGCATCGAATGGTGGCTCGACGAGATCGATTCCGCGCGATGTGCGAACCAGGGCTGTGAATGCGGTGAGCGGCGTCTCGACCGTGCCCAGCTCCGCCGCAGTCCCCTCGAGGAATACCATTCTATAGTATGCGACCTCGGCGAACGCGGTGCGCCGGTCGAGTGATCCATACCATATCCCGGGCTCGTTGCGCCCGCCGAAGCGCGAACCGTGCTTCAATGGCGGATATCTGAATGGCGTGAAGAGCAGGTAGTGAAGTCGGCCGCCTGTGTGGTCGGCGGGCTTCACGGTTTCTATCAACTCTTCGAGCAGCGCCTGCTCTTCGTTCGAGTCGACGAGCTTGCGGGTCGAGATCTGATGCTGCGCCTCCACCACCCGCCATGGCGAGAGGTGGAGTGACTTCAGCTCAGAGTCGCCCGCGCATCGCGTCCAGATACTGGACGACATCTATAAGTCCTTCGACTGTGCGGATTCGATCGGCGGGAATTCCGCCGATGTGGTGGTTGTGCGAATGAAGCCACGTCCGGGCTTTGTCGTCGTCTCCGCCAACCAGCGCATCGAGTGACCTGAAGAGACGGAGGAAGAGCAGCGCCAGCTCCCCTTCTTTCCGCTCCGGGACGAGCCCTCGCCCGCTCCGGAGGCGTGAAATAGATGCCTCGCTCGTGCCGATGATTTGACCCAGGGCTCTGTTGCGCAGGCCGAGCCGGGCCGCGGCGGAAAGGGTGGCCTTGGCGAGAACTGGCCCGGGCTGGGGCTTAGTGTCGTGAGTGAGCGGCGCGGTCATCATTCAGTTGAAAGATATTGCGATTTTCTTGCACTTGCAAGCCTTACTGGCCGGGACGGTCGTCTCTGTTGGAGACATCGTCCTGATCGACAGGATCTGAAACCTCCTGAATCTCGTCTCCGGGACGGAGCCCGGCGCGCGCGTCGCCGGTTCTGGGAAAGGGCCTGATCTCGTCTAGCAGCGGTGGCGGGGGTTGCTTGCGGCGCACCAGAAGCACGACAACAACTGCCACCACGATGACAATCAGAATGAGTCTGACCATAGCCGCCTCCTCCATGAGATGCTTAAAGCTATTGCGTGCGATGGCCGCGTGCTCATCAGGGCGAGCCCTACATGATGATGGGGCATTCCCGACAGACCCGCCGCTTCTGCCAAGGCACGTTGAAGGTGTGCCCGACAGGGCCTGCCAACATCAACGAGAAGGAGTCTCCCATGCCGACTGTCATGACCCCGGCTGCGGTGCTGCCAAGGCGCACGCAGAAGCAAACGATGAAAGCCGCTGTGGCGCGCTCGTTCGGCGCGCCGTTGAGGATCGAGGAAGTGTCGATACCTGAGGTCGCACCTGGGCAGATACTCGTCAGGATCATGGCGACCGGAGTCTGCCACACCGACCTTCACGCTGTCGATGGTGACTGGCCGGTGAAGCCGAATCTGCCGCTGATCCCGGGTCATGAAGGCGTGGGAGTCGTCGCGGCGGTGGGCAGTGGCGTGACTCACGTGAAGGAGGGCGACCGTGTCGGTGTCCCCTGGCTTCATACCGCGTGCGGACGCTGCACATATTGTCTCACCGGCTGGGAGACTCTGTGCGAGTTACAGTCGAACACCGGATACGGCGTCAACGGCACATTCGCCGAGTATGTGCTGGCGGACCCGAACTATGTCGGGCACTTGCCTGACGGGCTCGCATTCGCCGCCGCCGCACCGATTCTTTGTGCGGGTGTGACGGTATACAAGGGACTCAAGGAGACTGAAGTGCGACCCGGCGAGTGGGTCGTCATCTCCGGCATCGGGGGGCTCGGCCACCTCGCAGTCCAGTATGCCAAGGCGATGGGCATGCATGTCGTCGCTGTCGACGTCGCGGAGCCCAAGCTCGAGCTTGCAGACCGCCTCGGCGCGGACATCGTGATAAACGCTCGCACGGAGAACCCGATAGCTCGCGTGCAGAAGGAGATCAATGGCGCGCACGGTGTCCTTGTCACTGCGGTTTCACCGCCCGCATTCTCGCAGGGTGTCGGAATGCTGCGACGTGGCGGGACGATGGCGCTCGTCGGCCTGCCTCCGGGTGACTTCCCGCTGCCGATCTTCGAAGTTGTTCTCACGCGGAAGACAGTTCGCGGATCGATAGTCGGCACCCGCGCCGATCTCGCCGAAGCCCTTCATTTTGCCGCGGAAGGGAAGGTGAGCTGCACCTATTCGATGGACCGGCTCGAGCACATCAACGAGATCTTTACCCGGATGCGCGCCGGAACCATAGACGGCCGGATTGTTTTGGACATGTAACAGTGCCGCGCCGGGGAAGTGGGTGCCTCGGCGCAAATCCCGTTTGCGCAGATGCGTGAACATTTGTTATGCTTGGCGCCGTGGAAATTACGGCGATTCTGCATGAGGTTGAGAACGGTGTTGCGGGAGCGGCGGATCGCCTTGCCTCTGCAGTCTTTGCGGACCTTCACAGGATTGCGCAGAACGCGATGCGGCGCGAGTCGGAGGGCCACACTCTCCAGCCTACTGAGCTAGTCGACGAGGCATTCGTGCGCATGATGGGGCAGAACCGCGTCTCCTGGGGGAGCAGGGCGCAGTTCTTTGCCGTTGCGGCGCGGACGATTCGCCGGATTCTCGTCGATCACGCGCGCAGTCGTCGCAGGCAGAAGCGTGACCACGGCGTTCGCGTAACTCTTGATGAGTCGATAAGCAGTCCGGACAGGTCGATAGACCTTATCGCTCTCGACGAGGCACTCCAGCAACTCGACGCCGCCGCACCACGACAGGCACGCGTCGTCGAGCTCCGATTCTTCGGCGGGCTCGAGGTGGACGAGACCGCCCATGCGCTGGGCATCTCTCCCGCGACGGTGAAGCGCGACTGGACATTCGCCCGGGCGTTCCTGCTTCGCTCCCTCGAGGCCACCGCCTGAACCGATGCCAGACAATCCGCTGACCCCGACGCGCCTGGAGAAGCTCCAGGCGCTTTTTGAGGAAGCCCTGGACCAGGGCGAGTCAGGGCGCGCCGCATTCCTCGAGTCACGTTTACCAGATGACCCTGGGCTCCGTGCAGAAGTCCTCGCGCTGATCAGGGCACACGAGCGTGACGAGTCGGACTTCAGGAGCCCTGTCTCCGCTTCGGCGCTCATCGACGCCGCGACCGGAGAAGACCGCTGGACCGGGGTGCGCGTTGGGGCCTACCGCATCGTACGGCTCGTGGGAGTAGGCGGAATGGGTGCCGTATACGAGGCGGCGAGAGACGACGACCAGTTCACCAGGCGAGTCGCTGTGAAGTTTCTTCACCGGCACGTGGGCAGCGAGCCGGCGCTCGCGCGATTCAGGGCTGAGCGTCAGATACTGGCCAACCTGAACCATCCGAACATCGCAGCTCTCGTCGACGGCGGCGTGACGGACGATGGCCAGCCGTACATCATCATGGAATATGTCGACGGCAAGCCGATCACCAGCTGGTGCGACGAGCAACGGTTGACGGTCGGCGAGCGGCTTGCGCTCTTCATTCAGGTGTGCGCCGCGGTGCAAAGCGCCCACCGGAGTCTCGTCGTCCACCGCGACCTCAAGCCGGCCAACATCATGGTGACCGGCGATGGCAGGGTGAAGCTTCTCGACTTCGGCATCGCGCGGCTGATGACGGTGGAAGGAGACCCGGGTCATCAGCCACCCACGCTGTCAGATAGCAGGTCGTTCACGCCGGACTATGCCGCACCCGAGCAGGTGCGCGGCCTTCCGGTAGATACGCGCGCCAACGTCTACGCGCTGGGCGTGGTGCTCTTCGAGCTTCTCGCGGGGCACAGGCCGTTCGATCTGCGCGATAAGAGCATCGCCGAAATCGAGAGAATAGTTTTCGAGACCGAGGCGCCGCGGCCAAGTGCATCGATCTGCACGGAGCGCAGCGCGCACCTCGGCGAGCGATCGGCTTCGCGTGCACGCGCCAGGATTGCGGGAGATCTCGACGCAATCACAGGCACTGCGCTCAGAAAGGAGCCTGAGCGGCGTTATGGGTCGGCAGACCTCATGGCCCGCGATCTCCAGCATCACCTCGATGGCTTGCCAGTCTCGGCGCGGCCAGATGGTGTCGGCTACAGGATGA
>JBBQZF010000170.1:0-6377 GCA_038208015.1 Gemmatimonadales bacterium | reverse complement strand
TGAAATGCTCTATAACATCCTGCTCGTAATTCTCGTCCTCGACGCCATTGTCCTTACGGCGGCGATCCTGCTTCAGGCCGGAAAAGGCGGCGGTCTCGCCGCCAATTTCGGCGGAGCCAGCTCGTCCCCCGATGCCTTCGTGGGCATTCGCCAGGCGGGAACGATTCTGACCAAGGCAACCTGGTGGTGCGGCGGGATCTTCCTCGCGCTCGCCTTCGTCCTCCAGGTCATGTCGACGAGGAGCTCCGCTCCCCGGTCGATCCTCGAGGAGACATTCGGCAGCCCGCCGGCCGCTGCGCCGGGCCCCGTAGGCGGAGCGACGGTCGCTCCGGCAGTCCCGCTCGAGCCGGCGCCGACAGGCGAAGGTGCCACCCCGCCGGCCGGATCACCAGCCACCGGCCAGCCGGCACCTGTGATCCCACCGCCAGCCCAGAGATAAGCCGGAAGTTGACGGGAGCAACAGGAAAACCGGGGTTCCTCCTCCTTGAGGACGGAACCCTTTTTCGTGGCCGCCTGTCGGGCGGAACCGGCGCCCGCGTGTCAGGCGCCGAGCCTACGGTCGCGGAGGTTGTGTTCTCGACGAACATGACGGGCTATCAGGAGATGTTCACCGACCCGTCGTTCGGCGGACAGATAGTTGTCATGACCGCCCCGCAAATCGGGAACTACGGCATCAACACCGAAGATCCAGAATCCGCCAGGCCGCAGATAGCCGGCGTCGTAGTGCGGGAACTCTCGAAGGAATACTCGAACTGGCGCGCAACGGGCGACCTCCAGTCATGGTTGTCAGAATCGGATGTCCCCATCCTGCAGGAAGTTGACACGCGCCGCCTCACGCGGCATCTGAGGTCCGCGGGAGTTATGCGCGGGGTGATCGGAGCAGGCACCGAGCCCGGCGCCGAAGCGCTCGCCGCCCTCGAAGCGTGCCCGTCAATGGAAGGGCTTGACCTGGCATCGAAAGTCAGCACCCGCGAGCGGTACGAATGGGGGGACCCGGACGCGTCGCGTCACGTAATCGCCTATGACTTCGGAATAAAGCGCAACATCCTCCGCCTCTTCGCGGATCACGACTGCAGGGTAACAGTAGTTCCCGCCGATACGCCGGCGAGCGAAGTTCTCAGCGAGAATCCCGCGGGCATTTTTCTCTCGAATGGGCCGGGCGACCCTGACGCGATCACCTACGCGCCGGACAATGTGCGAGAGCTCGCCGCCAGCGGCACGCCGGTCTTCGGGATCTGCCTCGGTCACCAGCTTCTCGGGCTGGCCTACGGAGGCTCGACGATCAAGCTTCTGTTCGGCCATCGCGGCGGAAACCATCCCGTGAAGGACCTCGCGACCGGCAAGGTGCTAATCACCTCCCAGAATCACGGCTTCGCCGTCGAGGGCGATGCCTCCGGCGTCGCAAACTCGGCCGACCTCGAAGTGACGCACGTCAACCTGAATGACGGCACCATCGAGGGTCTCCGCCATCGCACGCTCCCGGTCTTCGGCGTCCAGTACCACCCCGAGGCCGCCCCGGGCCCGCACGACGCAGTCCCACACTTCGATCAGTTCATCGAGGCCATGAAGAAGCGGTAGAGCATCCTCAGTCCTCAGAAACGCTTGACACCATTTTAGTAAAGTCATACTTTCTAACGAGTTACGGCACTTTCGGGGCGTCACTTCTGAGGCGGAGTCAATGACCAAGGCAGATCTGGTGGAACGTGTCACCGCCCAGATTTCGAAGACCGCAGGCCCCATGATCTCCAAAAAGGACTGCGCCCGCGTCGTCGACGCATTCCTCGAGGCGGTCAAGGAGTCGCTCCAGCACCAGGAGAATATCGAGGTGCGGGGATTCGGTACCTTCAAGATCAGGCGCCGGAAGACCCGCATGGCTCGCAATCCCCGCACGGGCTCGCCCGTGGAGGTTTCGGCCCGCCCGGTCCCGGTGTTCAAGCCATCGAAGGAGCTCCGCGCTCTCGTGGCAGGCGTCGAGATGTCCGCGTTGAGCCCGGCCGAGCTTTCGGAGGCCGAGTAGCCGGCGGGGTTGCGTGACCGTAACCGTCCGCCTCTTCGCCTCTTACGCCGAGCGACTCGGCCACTCCTCGCTGAGCATAGAACTTCCTGCGGGGTCGCGGGTGGAGGACGCGGTAACTTCGCTGCGCAACATGCCGGGCGGCTCCATGCTGCCTCCCACTCCGCTCGTCGCCATCAACCGTGGATACGCATCGCCGGATTCAGTGCTATCGGAGGGCGACGAACTCGCAGTCATTCCCCCCGTGGCGGGCGGCTGATGCGGGCCGCAATCGTTCACGAGCCAATCGATCCCGCCGCCCTCATTGCGGAAGTCGCCCATGAGTCGAACGGGGCAACGTCCGTCTTCCTCGGGACAGTCCGCTCCGACAACGACGGAAAGGATGTCGCGGGCATCGAATACTCAGCTTATGACGAGATGGCGGGGACCGAGATGGTGGCGATACTTGAAGAGACGCGCAGTGCGTTCGCGGTCGAGCACGCGGTCGTCGAGCATCGCGTCGGCACTCTTGCAATCGGGGATATCTCGATTGCGGTCGTAGTTGCGACGCCGCACCGTGCGGCCTCTCTAAGCGCCGTTCAGTATATCGTCGAAGAGGTGAAGGGCAGGGCGCCAATCTGGAAGCTCGAGCACTATGTCGACGGCACGAGAGGATGGGTTGGCGCAGGCAGCAGGGAGGCAACGCGATGAAGCCGGGCGTTGACCAGTTCGGCCGGTTGATCGAATACCTGAGAATATCGGTCACCGACAAGTGCAACTTCAGGTGTCTCTACTGCATGCCGCTGGAAGGCCTTCAATGGCTTCCCAAGGCGGAGATCCTCACATACGAGGAGATTGCCGGGATCGTCGCGCAGCTTGCTCCGGCGGGGCTGTCGCGGCTGAGAATCACGGGCGGCGAACCAACGATAAGGCCTGATCTCGACGCACTCATCGGGATGCTTAAAGCGATACCAGGCATATCTGATATCGCACTTTCGACAAATGGCGTCCGGCTGGCCGAGCTCGCGCAAACGCTGAGCAATGCGGGCCTGGACAGGGTGAACATGAGTCTCGACTCGCTGCGCCCCGAGCGGATCGCCGCCATCGCCCGCCGCAACATCAAGTTCGATCCCATAACCGCGCTGAGAACGGCCGGGCGAGCGGGGCTCTCTCCGCTCAAGATCAACGTCGTGGTGATGCGAGGCATCAACGACGATGAGGTAACCGACTTTGCGCGCCTGACACTCGATAATCCCTGGCATGTCAGGTTCATCGAGCTGATGCCGGTCGGCGGGATGCGCGAGATGACGTGGGACCATGTCGTCCCCTCGGCCGAGGTGCTCGACCGAATCGCAGGAATCGGCTCGCTTTCGGAGGCGGTTGGCCCACCGCGTGGAAACGGTCCCGCGGCATACCATCGTCTCGCGGGCGCGGTGGGCACGATCGGCGTGATAACCCCGATGACGCACACCTATTGCGCCACCTGCAACCGTGTGCGGCTCACCGCCGACGGACGCCTCCGCACGTGCCTCTTCGGGGACCACGAGGTAAACCTTCGCGATCCCTACCGGGCTGGCGAAAATGTCGAGCCGATTTTTCGGAGTGCGCTCGCCGCGAAGCCGCTCGAGCACGGCCTCCTCCAGATGAAAATCGGAGGATTGCGCGCGTTATCCGAGGTCGGTGGGTAGCCAGAGGACACGGCCCGAAATAACTTTCGCGTCGAGCAACTCACCAAATCAATCAGAGTCAAATGGTCAACAAGATTACCGTCGTCGGCGCTGGCAACGTTGGCGCTACGACCGCTCAGCGCATCGCGGAAAAAGAGCTCGCACGCCTGGTCATCCTCGTCGACATCATGGAGGGCGTTCCGCAGGGCAAGGGACTCGACCAGTGGGAATCAGCTCCAATCGAGGGCTTCGACTCCCGCGTCATCGGAACCAACGGCTACGACGAGACAGCGAACTCCGAGATTGTCGTCATCACCGCCGGAATCGCCCGCAAGCCGGGGATGTCGAGAGACGATCTCCTCAACACGAACGCCGGCATCGTCAAGCAGGTATCTGAGAACGTCAGGTCGACGTCGCCTGACGCGATAGTGATAATGGTCTCGAACCCGCTCGACGTGATGTCCTATGTCGCGAAGGAAGTCACGGGATTCCCCCGCGAGAGGGTTCTCGGAATGGCCGGAGTTCTCGACACCGCGAGATACCGCTCATTCATTGCCGAGGCGCTCGACGTTTCGGTGCGCGATATTCAGGCGATGGTCCTTGGCGGCCATGGCGATACGATGGTCCCGCTCATCTCCTACACGAGCGTGAGCGGCATCCCGATCACGCAGCTCATGTCGAAGGAGCGCCTCGACGCGATCGTCGATCGCACCCGCAACGGCGGCGCTGAGATCGTGAAGTATCTCAAGACCGGCTCGGCGTATTACGCACCGTCGGCGGCCGCGGTGCAGATGTGCGAGGCGATCGTCCGCGACCAGAAGCGGATCCTGCCCTGCGCTGCATGGCTCGAGGGCGAATACGGAATGTCGGGGCTGTTCCTCGGTGTCCCGTGCAAGCTCGGTCGCCGCGGTCTCGAGCAGATCCTCGAGGTCACACTCACCGATGATGAGCGGGCGGCTCTGGAGAAGAGCGCCGAGGCGGTTCGTGAGCCGATGGGCGCCGTAAAGCTCTAGCACCGTGATCAGCCGCGCGACCCGGTTCTACCGGACGGCGATAGGGAAGAAAGTCGTGATGGGGATCACGGGACTGATAGGAGTTGCCTTCGTGATCGGCCACATGGCGGGCAACCTTCTCGTCTTCAGCGGTCCCGAGGCGATCAACGCATATGCGCATTTCCTCAAGAGCACCGGGAAGCTGCTCTGGCTGGTGCGGGTCACGCTGATTTTAGCGGTGATTCTTCACGTCGTCGCTGCATACCAGCTCACCATGCAGAACCGTGCGGCGCGGCCCGTCGGGTACGTGGACAGGGAGCCGCAGGTCAGCACCTGGGCCGCGCGCACGATGCGATGGGGCGGGGTGCTGCTCCTTGTTTTCATCATCCTCCACATCCTGCATTTCACCACGGGTGACTGGAAACCCTCGGGCGTATTCAGCAAGGCCGATGTCTACTCCAACATCGTGCTGAGCTTCAGGATCTGGTGGGTGACCCTGTTCTATGTCATCTCGATGATCGCGCTCGGGCTGCATCTCTATCATGGCGCCTGGAGCTCGGTGAGGACGCTCGGCGTGTCGCAGCCGTCCGGCAATCCACTCAAGCGGACTGTCGCCCTCGGCATCGCCGTGCTTCTCTGGGTCGGCTTCACGGTCGTGCCGGTCGCTGTCTTCGCCGGTCTCGCAGGATGAGCATGGATCTCAACGCGCGAATTCCCGCGGGCCCTCTGGAGAAGAAGTGGGATCGCCACCGCTTCGAGATGAAGCTAGTGAATCCCGCCAACAAGCGGAAATACTCTGTCATCGTCGTAGGCACCGGACTCGGCGGAGGAGCAGCCGCGGCCACGCTTGGCGAGCTCGGCTACAACGTGAAGTGTTTCTGCTTCCAGGATTCGCCGAGGCGGGCGCACAGCATCGCGGCGCAGGGCGGCATCAATGCGGCGAAGAATTACCAGAACGACGGTGACAGCATCTACCGCCTCTTCTACGACACAATAAAGGGTGGGGACTTTCGCGCTCGCGAAGCGAACGTTTATCGTCTGGCGCAGATCAGCGTGAACATCATCGACCAGTGCGTGGCGCAGGGCGTTCCGTTCGCGCGTGAGTATGGAGGGCTGCTCTCCAACCGGTCGTTCGGGGGAGCGCAGGTTTCGAGGACATTCTACGCGCGCGGCCAGACCGGCCAGCAGCTGCTGCTCGGCGCATATCAGGCGCTCGAGCGGCAGATCGCTCTTGGAACGGTAAAAATGTTTCCTCGCACGGAGATGCTGGACCTCGTCGTGATAGATGGCCGGGCGCGCGGCATCATCACGCGGGATCTCGTGACCGGCGAGATCGTGTCGCATGTCGCCGATGCAGTGGTGCTCGGTACCGGCGGGTACGGAAACGTCTTCTATCTCTCCACGAACGCGAAGGGAGCCAACGCGACCGCGATCTGGCGGGCGTACAAGCGGGGCGCGGCTTTCGCTAATCCGTGCTTCACCCAGATTCACCCGACGTGCATTCCGGTGAGCGGCGAGTACCAGTCCAAGCTCACTCTCATGAGCGAGTCGCTGCGGAACGACGGCCGTGTGTGGGTCCCGAAGGCGGCGGGCGAAAAGCGCGCGCCCGGTGACATTCCCGAAGGTGAGCGCGACTACTACCTCGAGCGGAAGTATCCGAGCTTCGGCAACCTCGCGCCCCGCGACATCGCTTCGCGCGGAGCGAAGGAGGTGTGCGATGAAGGG
>JBBQZF010000169.1:0-6495 GCA_038208015.1 Gemmatimonadales bacterium | reverse complement strand
GCGGGTCCGCAACCACCTTCAAGTTGATGCACATCCGCCTGATCGGAGTGCTGGCGCTGGCCATCACCATCGCCTTCCCGGAGACGGCAGTGGGGCATGAAGTTCTCCGGAGCTCAACGCCGGCGAACGGCACAACAGTCGTGCAGCCACTTACGGAGATTCGACTCGAGTTCACGGAAAAACCTGAGCTCCCCGTCACGACTGTGCGGCTCATCGGTGCGGCAGGCGGCGCAGTCTCCCTCGCTCGTCCGTCACTCAGCGGAAGAACCATTGTGTTTTCGCTCGCGGCGCCACTGGCCCCTGGCCGTTATACGGTAACATGGAAGACCGCCGGAAAGGACGGCCACCCGGTTAGCGGCAGTTTCGGATTCGCCGTGAGCGACAGCGCAGCGTCGCAGACTTCAGCGGCCACTGCCATGGACTCGGGAGTTACAGCGACCGCTCGCATGGAAGAGATGCACCACGATCCCGCAGCAATGCCGAGCGGTCGCGCCTTCGACGCACAATCCACGGGATATGCGGTGATTCGCTGGGCCCAGTTCACGGCTCTCCTCATTCTTGTCGGAGGCCTTGCGTTCCACTTCGTAGTGGTCGGATTTCTCCGGCGTCGCGAACCGACGTCAGATCTTCCGAAGCTCGTTACAACGCGTGTAGAACGGCTGGTCGAGTTGAGCGCTGTCGCGCTCCTGGTCATCGCCATCGTGCGGTTGATCGCGCAATCATACGCGATGCACGGGACCGGTCAACCGGTGCTGGCTGCAATGTGGCCGATGATCACCGGAACGACATGGGGCACCGGCTGGATCCTGCAGGTGCTCGGCGCCGGTATCGTGCTCGGTGGGCTCAGGGTTGTGAGATCTGCACCAGGGGTTGGCTGGCCTGTCGCGGGAATCGGAGTTCTCCTCGCTGCCTTCTCACCGGGCCTCTCGGGCCACGCCGCCTCGACGCCTGGTCTGGCTCCGCTCGCGATCATCGCAGACGCGGTCCACATCCTTGGCGCTGGGGGCTGGCTGGGAAGTCTTTTCTTCGTCCTCGCGGCCGGCATTCCGGCCGCGATGTCCATGGGTGCCGAGCGGCGGGACTCAGCGGTTCGCAGCCTCGTCAATGCATTTTCGCCGGCCGCGCTGATATTCGCCGGAGTAACAGCCACCACCGGATTGGTCGCCGCCTGGCTTCACATCGGTTCAATTCCGGGGCTCTGGGAAACGACATATGGCCGGACGCTGCTGATCAAGCTGGGAATCCTGTCAGTGGTTGTAGCGACGGGAGCATATAACTGGCTTCGCGTGAAACCCGCTCTCGGCAAACCCGAAGCATCACGGCGCCTGAGGTGGAGCGGCACCGGCGAGCTCGTCGTGGCACTGCTCGTCATCGCTGTAACGGCAGTACTTGTTGCGACCCCGACCTCCATGGACGAAGAAATGATGCGACCGACATCGCCCCCGCCCGCTTCCGCTCAGCAATAGAGATCAGTCTCCCCGCTCGCGCAGCATTGCCTTCACCTAACCGCGCGAGCGAGTCCTGCCCTGAGTGAACCTGTCAATGAGATCGACGGTTCGCAGTCTCGACAGGGATGCCGGTCGGGTCCCGAGGACACGCTGCGCCGTGACCGCCAGGTGCGACGACGATGCAAATCCCAGAATCCTCGAGATATCCCGCACATCGAGTCCTGGATTCTTCGCCAGCTCGGCAGCACCGATCATCCGGACGAGGTCGATAACACGCTTGAGGTTGGGCGAGCCCGGTGCCGAGAAATGCCTGCTCAGGTGCTCGCGGGTAACCCCCGCCTCCCGAGCCAGCAGGGCCGTCCTTACAGGACGCCCTCCTGAAGCGAGAATCGCGCGCCACGTTGCGAGCTGCATCTCGGTCCTGAGGCCCATGCCCGGCGGTGGCTCGGAGAGCGCCGCGACAAAACGTGAGGTGAACGTGCGGGGAGCCACGAGGTCGCGAGCCACAGCGTCATCGAGTCCGTCCGCGAGTATGTCACAGAACTCGAGGCCGGCGCACCTGGCGATAGCCGGCGCGTCGGTCGCGCGAATGGGCGTAATGCCGAAGAACGGAGTCGAAGGAAATTCGTGTGCGAGCGCTGCGATCTTCCACGTGTCGTCGGCGCCCGACGCCGCCAGCTGGCCGGCCATGACGTTGGTCGACTCGCCGCCCGCGCTCGTGGCCGCAGCAGGCGATCCGATGTCGACAAGCGTCGCGTCGATCAGGGTGCGACGGAGAGTCGCCCGGAACTCGGTGAGGTCGCGAACGAAGATGATCTTCCATTTTCTCTTCGGGAACGATCCGCGCACGAACGCCCTGGCGCGCTCCCGGGGAGTGAACGCGAGGAGGTTCGGAAGCTCGGAAACTTCAGCCGCGGCTTCCCTAGACACCGGCTTCCTCAAGCTCCACGTCGGCTCTTCCCTCGATGAACTGGCGCACGATGGGGTCGGAGGTCTGCTGGATCTCTTCCACCGTACCCACCTGCCTGATCCTCCCTTCATACAGCATCGCGATGCGGGAACCCACCCGGTAGGCGCTCCGCATGTCGTGGGTGATCACGATGCTCGTTACGCCGAGCTTTTCTCTCGTTCGAACCATCAAATTGTCGATCACGGCGCTCGTCACCGGGTCGAGACCCGTCGTCGGCTCGTCGTAGAGGATGTACTTCGGCCGCCGGGCTATGGCCCTCGCGATTCCAACTCGCTTCCGCATTCCCCCGGAAAGCTCAGCGGGCATTTTCGTCTCGACGTCCGGCAGGTCAACCAGCTCGAGCGCCTCCGACACACGCTCCTGTATCTCTCGCTCGGCGAGCTTCCCTTCCTTGCGGAGGCCCATCGCGACGTTTTCGCCAATCGTCATCGAGTCGAAAAGAGCGGCGAACTGGAAGACGTATCCTATCTTCGCCCTGAGGGCGTAGAGCTGCGGCCGGGTGAGTGTCGGGACCTCGAGGCCGTCGACCCAGACAGTTCCCTGGTCGGGCTCGAGCAATCCGACGATGTGTTTTATCGCGACTGACTTGCCAGTTCCCGAGTATCCGATGATTACTGCGGTCTCGCCTTCATTTACGTCGAGCGTGAAGCCCTTGAGGACTTCCTTCGGGCCGAACGCTTTGTGGACGTCAATGAGACGGATCATCGGGGCGGAGAGCTGGTGCGGTGGGTGGTGGGGCTGCTCACAAAGTAGCTGCTAAATCCCAAGACTGCCGCCCCCGTGGTCGACTTTGTACTTTCCTGCCTCGGCGCCCGACCGGAAGGCCTCCGGCGCGTTTTTCGCGGCTGCCGACTTGAATCCCCGGAGTGCCTCAATCCCGCTGGAGCATCAATGATCGCCGCACGCATTCTTCTTCCCCTCCTCGCCCTCGTCCTTGCCGGGTGCGCCGACCTCAGCTCAGGGCCGGATGACGAGGCGACAAACCTTAACAGGTATGTGGCGATGGGGACGAGCATCAGCATGGGTGGTGCGAGCGACGGGGTTGTCGCATCGAGCCAGCAGTCGTCATGGCCCGCACTCCTGGCGGCAGCGGAGGGTGCGGAATTCGGCCTGCCGCTCATCGCGTTACCCGGATGCAGACCGCCGCTGGTTGCGCCGCTTCAGGATTTTCGTCGCGCCGACGGCTCGCCGAGCACCGACATGTCGACCTGCGCCGACAACATGGCCGGCTTCACTCTTCCGGAGCAGAACGTGGCGATCTATGGGGCTACGGCTGCCAACGCGGTCGGCACAACCCCTTCGGGATCGAGCAATCCGCTTTACCGGCGAGTACTCGCCAACGGTCAAACCCAGGTTTCCGCAATGCGCTCGATGAGCCCGACGTTCGTCTCGGTCGAATTCGGCGCTCAGGAGCTTCTGCCGGCGTTGAGCGGCCTTGTGGGCGACGCGACATCGTTCGGGACATTTTCATCCTCCTACTCCTCGATCATCGTAAGCCTCCGGCAGACATCGGCCAAGGCTCTTCTCGCCTTGCTTCCGACCGATTTTCGAAAGTTTCCGGCGGTTCGGCCCGCGGCTCAGATCGCCTCGCAGCGTGCCGCATTTGCTGCGCGGAACGTGACAGTGAACGTCAACTGCGATGCGAGCACCAACTTCGTGTCGCTGCCGAACAAGGTTGTCCCCATCCTTGCCACCGGAGCCGTGCGGGCCGCCACCGGGCTGGGACCCGTGGATCTGAGCTGCGATAATGTCGTGAACGTGAGGGACGGAATTCTCAGCGATGCAGAGATGACATCGCTGAATGCGCTTGCCGTGCAGATGAACACGCTGATAACGAGCCGCGCGACTGCGGGTGATTACGCGACGTTCTCACTTGGCTCGCTCTACGATACCGCCATCGACGGTGTGCCGTTCGACCTGGGCGCAACGCTTACGTCGAACACGCCGTTCGGAGCATTGATAAGCCTCGACGGGATCCATCCGACCGCGGCCGGGCAGGCGGTGCTTGCCGCTGCTGCGAGGGCGGCAATAATTCAGAAGTATGGATCGATCACGCGCTGAGCAAAAATCCCGGCATCGCTGCCGGGATTCCTTTACTACTGTGCTGATTCTTTTTAACGCTTCTAGGCGGCGAAACTTCCCAGCGCGCGGCCTACGTCACCTTCGCGGAGGCGTTTGAGCGCGCGATCGCGGAGCTGGCGGACCCGCTCGCGGGTGACGCCGAGCATCGAGCCGATTTCCTCGAGGGTGTGCTCGCGACCTGCTTCGAGGCCGAAGTAGAGGCGCAGCACTTTTGCGTCCCGCGGAGGGAGTGTTGAGAGTGCCGACTCTATCTCGTCGTTGAGGAAGCGGTTCATTGCTTCCTCCTCGGTGTCGGGCATTTCGTCGGCGACGAAGCGCTCGATGAGTGAGCGGTCGCCTTCCGGGTCCATCGGCGCGTCTAGCCGCACGTCGCCCGTGTTGAGGGCGGCGAGTGACTGGACTACGTCGACCGAGAGGCCTGTCAGCTGCGACAGCTCCTCGGGTGTCGGCTCGCGGCGCATCTTCTGCCGCAGGATCTCGCTCGCCTTGATGATGCGGGAGAGATCAGCGGTGCGGTTGAGCGGCACGCGGACCGTGCGTCCCTGGCGGGCCAGTGACGAGAGGATTGCCTGGCGGATCCACCACACTGCGTAGGAGATGAACTTGACGCCCTGGTCAGGGTCGAACTTGCGGGCTGCGGTGAGCAGTCCGACGTTGCCTTCACCGATAAGGTCGATGAGGGGCAGTCCCCGGTTCTGGTATTTCTTGGCGACGGATATGACGAATCGCAGGTTGCGCTTTACGAGCTCCTGGAGCGCATCCTGATCACCTGCACGGATTTTCCGGGCAACCTCGATTTCTTCGTTTCCCTTGAGGAGCGGGTACGTGCTCACTTCGTAGAGATACTGGTCGAGGATGTCGCGCTCTGGTTCACTGGGCGCGATTCCGGTCGCGGCCGCTTTCCGGCGGCGCTTTACTTCAGCCATTTGTGGACACCTCAGGTCCTTTCAGCAGAGATTCTTATTTATTCGAACGCGGCGATGCCGAGTGCGGCGATTTGGTGTTCGTGAGACGGTGTGTTGCCTGTGTTCATGACACCCGAAACGTGAAACTGATTTCACGATGCGGGCGCTGCAAATTACCGGCCGTGGCGCGAATTGCTAGGGGTGTTTTCTTGACTTCCCTTCTACCCGTGGATATCGTTGACAGTTCCGCTAACAAGAGGGCGCAGAGGGCTTCGCCGAGCTGAGATCGCAGAGAAAGGCACGCAGAGGGCGCAGAGCGCCCAGGGGCGGACGGAAAAAAACGGAAAAAACGTGCAGGCACGAAAGCAGGAATCTGTTGTATTATGCGTGAACCTGAGAACCGCTCCAGATCAGGCGTAATCATTAGTTCGCAGGGCGTTTAGGTGCCGGGGGTGTAGCTCAGTTGGGAGAGCGCTTGAATGGCATTCAAGAGGTCAGGGGTTCGATTCCCCTCACCTCCATTCCGGTGGAAGATCCGATTAGATTGTGGTTCGTGTGAAGCAGGCGCGACACACCGGCTGATTCGCTCCCGTTCGGGCGGTCGGCCGGTTTTGTGAAGAAGAGGGTTTGTCGCGGGAATAGCTCAGTTGGTAGAGCACAACCTTGCCAAGGTTGGGGTCGCGGGTTCGAGTCCCGTTTCCCGCTTACAAGAGGCGCAGAGGCGCTTCGCTTCGGAGAGGCGCAGAGATCCAGGCAGAGCCTGGATGGCTCCGTCTCAAGCAGGGCGGTTAGCTCAGTTGGTTAGAGCGCCACGTTGACATCGTGGAGGTCACAAGTTCGAGTCTTGTACCGCCCATTATAAGACAGTCCGCAGTCCGCAGTCCGCAATGCGTTGGTAGCAGTACGATGAATTTTTTTCGGGCGCCCGTAGCTCAATTGGATAGAGCATCTGACTACGGATCAGAAGGTTAGGGGTTCGAGTCCCTTCGGGCGCGTAGTAGGAGCAGACAGATAAGCCCTGCGCCGTAATACGGTTGCAGGGTTTTCGTTGTAATGAGCGGCCCGATTCGGGTGCCGAGCGGCAGATCGG
>JBBQZF010000168.1:0-6563 GCA_038208015.1 Gemmatimonadales bacterium | reverse complement strand
GGCAGACGGGCACGGAGATCGGCGATTACGAACTGATTGAGGCAAACGAAGCCTTCGCGTCGCAGGCGCTCGCGGATGGAGAAGGGCTTGGGTGGGACTGGAGCCGGGTCAACGTCAACGGAGGCGCAATCGCCCTCGGTCACCCGATCGGCGCGAGCGGTGCGCGCGTACTGACGACGCTGCTTTACGCGATGAAGGATCGTGGCGCGCGAACCGGACTCGCGACTCTGTGCCTCGGCGGCGGTGACGCTGTTGCGCTGAGCGTAGAGCGACTGGTCTGAGCCGCGTTTGAACGCGGCAGGGCTTCTCTTCACGGCGGAACACAACCTCCGGGCGCCGTGGCGTCTCCTCCTTTTCATAGTCGTGATGATGGCGACGCTGCTGCTCGCCGCCATTCTCGAGAGCAGCGTGGACGAACTCGCGCTGCGAAATGGATACACTCCGCTGGTTTCACAGTGGGCAGTACCGCTTGGACTTATCGCGGCCACCGCGGTGATGCTGAAATGGGTGGACGGCAAGCCCTGGAGCTACATCGGGCTCGACCGTGCGTCGGCGACGCCGCGGCTTCTGGCGGTCGGAACGGCGATGGGACTGATACCGATCGCGGTGCCGTCGGCGCTGCTGCTTCTTGCCGGCCAGCTCGATGCAGTCCCAGCAGAGCCGGGCAGCTGGTGGTCTGCGACGGCATTGAGTGGAGCAAACCTGTTCTCAGCCGCATTCGGCGAAGAGTTGCTTCTCCGCGGATACATCTTTGCAGTCCTGAGGGAAGCGGTCGGGTCGAAGTGGACTCTCATTTCGACAAGCATAGTTTTCGGGTTGCTGCACGTGGCGAACCCAGGTTCGGACGCACAGTCCATCCTGATCGTGATGCTCGCCGGATTCTTTCTCGGCGCCGTGTTCCTCGCGACGCGTAGCCTCTGGGCTGCAACGATGGCCCATTTTGCCTGGAACTGGTTCATGGCGGCGGGCCTTCATTCGCCGGTCAGCGGGCTTCCTGTCAGCACGCCCGGTTACAGGGTGGTTGATTCGGGGCCCGACTGGCTGACCGGGGGAAGCTGGGGACCCGAAGGCGGACTTGGCGCCGCCCTGGGCATGTTCGCGATGCTGATCTACCTACACGCGCGGTACTTGCGCCGCATGGAGTCATAGGATGCAGGAGAAGATCGCCGTAGTCGGCGCCGGCCAGATGGGCAACGGAATAGCGCACGTTTTCGCGCAATCCGGATTTCCCGTCGTGATGATCGACGTCTCCGAGGCGGCGCTGGAGAAGGGACGCTCGACGATCGAGAAGAATCTCGACCGCCAGGTAAAGAAAGGGACTCTGGATGAGGCGCAGAAGGCCGAAACTCTTGGACGGATCAAACTCGAGCAGAAAGTCGACGCCGCATCGGATGCCGCCCTTGTCATCGAGGCCGCCACCGAGAATCGCGACCTGAAGTTCAGGATCTTCAGCGATCTCGACGCACTTGCGGGTGAGCAGGCAATCCTCGCGACCAACACCAGCTCAATCTCGATCACCGAAATCGCGGCGCGCACGAAGCGCCCGGAGAAAGTGATCGGGATGCACTTCATGAACACCGTTCCCGTCATGAAGCTCGTCGAGATAATCCGCGGCCTCGCGACATCGGACGAAACCACCGCAACTGTGATCTCGCTCAGCGAGAAGCTGGGGAAGACTCCGGTCGAGGTGAACGACTTTCCGGGTTTCGTATCGAACCGGGTCCTGATGCCGATGATCAACGAGGCGGTCTATTGCGTGATGGAGGGAGTGGGACAGCCCGAGGCGATAGACAAGGTGATGCAGCTTGGAATGAACCATCCGATGGGGCCGCTCGCGCTCGCCGACCTCATCGGCCTCGATACCTGCGTCGCGATTCTCGAAGTGCTGCAGAACGGACTTGGCGACCCTAAATACCGCCCTTGCCCGCTGCTGAGAAAGTACGTCGCGGCAGGATGGCTCGGTCGGAAGACCGGCCGCGGCTTCTACGTCTACCAGTAGATGCGCGCGGACCTGCTCGGACTGACAGAGGAACAACGCGGAATCCGCGATCTTGCGCGCGAGTTCGCGATGGCGGAGATCGCGCCCTTCATCGCCGATTGGGATGAGAGGGCGCACTTCGAACCGTCGCTGGTGGGAAAGATGGGCGAGCTCGGGTTCCTCGGAATGCTGCTCCCTGAGGAATACGAAGGCCTGGCGCTCGACACTTCGACATATCTTCTTGCGCTCGAGGAGATCGCCGTCGTCGACGCCTCAGCGGCAGTGATGATGAGTGTTCACAATTCACTGCCCACGCAGATGATTTTGCGCTACGGCAACGACGAGCAGAAGGAACGCTTCCTCAAGCCCATGGCCCGTGGAGAGATGCTCGGCGCTTTCGCGCTTTCCGAGCCCGAAGCGGGATCTGACGCTGCATCCCTCACGACGCAGGCCGTTCGTGACGGCGACGACTGGGTCCTCAGCGGTACGAAGAGCTGGGTGACGAGCGGCAGTCACGCCGGCGCGATAATAACGATGGCTCGGACCGACTCGGCAACGGAGCGGAAGGGTGCGCGCGGCATCGGTGCTTTCATCGTGACTCCCGACATGCCGGGATTTCACGTCGGGAAGAAGGAGGACAAGCTTGGGCTGAGGTCGTCGCCGACGGTACAACTGACGTTCGACAACATGCGCGTGCCGGGCGCGAACCTCCTCGGTGAGCCGAAGATGGGATTCATCTACGCGATGCAGTCTCTCGAGAACGGACGGCTGGGCATCGCGGCTCAGTCGGTGGGAATAGCCCGTGCGGCACTCGAGGCCGCCACGGCTTATGCTGCGGAGCGTCATCAGTTCGACCGGCCGATCCGCGAGTTCCAGGCGATCCAGTTCAAGCTCGCCGACATGGCGACGCGTATTGCGGCATCGCGCACGCTCATGCATGCCGCGGCGCGGGCGAAGGATCGCGGCGAGACCGTCAAGCAGGCAACCTCGATGGCGAAGCTCTTCGCCAGTGAGACGGCGATGTTCTGCACGAATCAGGCGGTCCAGATATTCGGCGGGTACGGCTACGTGAAGGATTATCCTGTCGAGCGACTGTTCCGCGACGCGAAAGTGACCGAGATTTACGAAGGGACGTCGGAAATCCAGCGCATCGTCATCGCGCGGGAGCAGTACTCGCACGAGTAGGATCTACTTTGCGCAATCGCTCACTACTTGCCTGAAGGTAAATGGAATTATTCGACACGCTTGCCGAAATGGGTCACGAGGAGGTTCTCGTCGCCAGCGATCCTTCCAGCGGATATCGCGGTATCATCGCCGTGCACAGCACTGCGCTGGGCCCGGCCCTTGGGGGAACCCGCTTCTGGCAGTATGACTCTGACGAAGCTGCGATAACCGACGCGCTCCGCCTTTCCCGCGGGATGACTTACAAGAACGCAGTCGCGGGACTCGACCTCGGAGGCGGCAAGGCCGTGATAATCGGCGACAACCGCACGACCGATCGAGAGGAAATCTTCCGGGCGCATGGCCGCTTCGTAGAGAGCCTTGGCGGGCGCTACATAACGGCTGAAGATGTCGGGACAGGGACGGCGGACATGGACTTCGTGCACATCGAGACCGAGCATGTTGCCGGGCTCAAGCACAAGTCTGGGGATCCGTCCCCGGTGACCGCGCACGGCGTCTTCAGGGCAATCAAGGCATCGGCCATGAACCGCTGGGGCTCGGCCGACCTGAGCGGCAAGGTCGTAGCCATTCAGGGCTGCGGAAATGTTGGCCGTAACCTGGCCAACGAGCTCCACGAGGCAGGGGCAACCCTGATTGTATCGGACATAGACCCCCCGCGAGCCGAACGCGTCGCCAGGGAAACCGGCGCGACAGTCGTTTCGGGCGATGACATCTACGCGGCAAAGGCAGATATTTTCGCCCCCTGCGCCCTCGGCGGGATCATCAACGATGAGACGCTACCGGTCTTCAATTTCGAAATAATCTCGGGCGGCGCGAACAACCAGCTGCTGGAGGAGCGTCACGGGGACAAGCTCGAGGAAATGGGAATGCAGTACGCGCCTGACTACGTCGCAAACGCCGGCGGAGTGATAAATGTTTTCGGTGAAGTGGCGGGCTGGGACTCCGAGCGGGCCCTGCGCAAGGCCGATGATATCTATGATACGGTACTTCAGGTGTTCGAGATCGCGAAAGCCGATGGCGTGCCGTCGTACGTTGCGGCCGACCGCCTTGCCGAGCGACGGCTGGCTCAGGTAAAGACGAAATGGAAGCCGCCAAGATGACACCAGAGCGAGAGACAATTCCGATCGCCTCGGACCACGCCGGGTTCGAGCTGAAGCAGAAGCTCGCCGCCGAGCTCGCGAAACAGGGCTTCGCCGTGAACGACCTCGGCGCCCCGACCGCGGAGGCGAGCGACTACCCTGACTACGCACATCCTCTCGCCAAAGAGGTGGCGGACGGCAACGCCAGGCGCGGGATTCTCCTGTGCGGTAGCGGGGTAGGGGCGGATATCGTCGCAAACAGGTATCCCCGCGTGCGCGCAGCGCTCGCCTGGATACCTGAGATCGCCGAGCTGTCGCGAAGGCACAATGATTCGAACGTTCTCGTGATTCCCGCTAGATTCGTATCAGACGACGAGGCAGTGGAGATGATGAACCGCTGGCTCAACACGGAATTCGAAGGCGGGAGACACGCCCGCCGGGTCGAGAAGATCGATGCAGAACATGGAAACTGAACAGCGCGCGCAGATGCCCGCGCTCTCCTATTACGATCCCGATGTTGCGGCGATGATTCGCCGCGAAGTCGAGCGGCAGCGGCACGGGATCGAGCTCATCGCAAGCGAGAATTTCGTTTCCGAGGCAGTCATGGAGGCGATGGGCACGCCCCTCACGAACAAGTACGCCGAGGGGTTGCCCGGCAAGCGGTATTACGGTGGATGCGAGTTCGTCGACCAGATAGAGCAGCTCGCGATTGATCGGGCGAAGCAGCTCTTCAGCGCTGACCACGCCAACGTGCAGGCCCATTCAGGCGCGCAGGCCAACGCTGCAGTCTACCTCGCGTTCCTCAAGCCGGGTGACACAGTTCTCGGCCTCGATCTCTCGCAGGGTGGGCACCTGACGCACGGCTCCCCGGTGAACTTCTCGGGCCTGCTTTATCGTGCGATCCATTACGGTGTCGGCGACGACGGCCGAATCGACTACGAAGCGATGCGGGAGATTGCCCTGCGCGAGAAGCCCGGAATGATCCTGGCCGGCGCGAGCGCGTACGCCCGCATCATAGACTTCGAGCCGTTCGCCGAGGTGGCGCGCGAGATCGGTGCGAAGTTCGTCGTCGACATGGCGCATATCGCCGGCCTTGTCGCGACGGGCCTTCATCCATCGCCGGTTCCAGTCGCTGATGCGGTGACGACTACCACGCACAAGACTCTTCGCGGACCGCGCGGCGGCCTCATTCTCTGCAAGGCCGAGCATGCGAAGGCAATCGACAAGGCGATGTTCCCCGGGACTCAGGGCGGCCCGCTCGAACACGTCATTGCGGCGAAGGCAGTTGCGCTCAAGGAAGCGCTCGATCCGTCGTTCACCGACTACTGCCGCCAGATTATCGCAAACGCGAAGGAGCTCGCTGCGACACTTGCCGGCCTCGGCTTCGATATAGTCTCCGGCGGGACAGACACTCACCTCATGCTCGTCGACCTCCGGAATCGCGATCTCACCGGAAAAGTGGCCGAGAAGGCGCTCGATGCTGCCGGAATCACGGTCAACAAGAACACAGTTCCCCGCGAAACTCAGTCGCCGTTCGTCACGAGTGGAATAAGGATCGGCACACCGGCGGTTACGACGCGGGGTATGAAGGAAGATGCGATGCGACAGATCGGGCGTCTGATAGACAGGGTGCTTTCCGCGCCTGATGATGTTTCGGTTGCAAGTGAAGTGAGCAATGAGGTTCGCGAGATGATGACGCACTTTCCGCTTTACCCGAATTCATTCGGCGCACGAGGCTCTGAGATCGGTGCCTGAGCTGGCGTTCCGTGACGGCGTGATGGACCGCATCCGGTTGCGGGAGTCACGGTACGACGAGCAGGCCTACCTGTTCGTCCTCTCGGCGCTCGAGTACACGCAGTCGCGGCTCGACGCGAGACGGCACATCACTGCCGCCGAGCTCGCGGGCTCATGCCGCGAGCTGGCAATCGAGCGGTTCGGCTTGATGACGCGGATCGTCCTCGAGCGTTGGGGTGTGCGCTCCACGGCTGACATCGGAGAGATCGTCTTCACCCTCGTCGAGCTCGGTTTCCTCGTGAAGCAGCCAAACGATACGCGTGAAGAGTTCGCGGATATCTACGACTTCGAGACCGCCTTCGAGCGCGAGTATCCCTGGAACTCTGCCAGTCTCGCCTGACCGGCGGACTGACGATGGGCGTAAGGGTCGCCACCGCAGAGGAAACAGAGAGTTGTGAGCGCGCGGTGATCGAGCGCGGCTCGACTGCTGCGGCGCTCATGAACCGCGCCGGTGAGGCAGCCGCTTCCGTAATCGCCGATCGCTGCAGGTTGCCCGACTCAGGCGCGACGGTATTCGCGGGAACCGGAAA
>JBBQZF010000167.1:0-6564 GCA_038208015.1 Gemmatimonadales bacterium | reverse complement strand
TCCGCGAGACTGCTCCCTGAGTGCCTGGCGCTCGTGGGTCGTCAGCTCAACCTGTGACTCGCGCAGATATTTCCACGCGAAGATGCTCACCAGCAAACAGAGCGTGGCAGAGCCAAGACCCGGAGCCGTGCGGCCACCGACTCCTACGAGGATCGAGCCGAGGGCGGGGCCTATAACTGCGCCGAGACTCGTGACCGCGGAAAGCCAGCCCAGCGCCTTCGCGCGGTCCTTGCCTTCGGTGATGTCGGCGACATACGCCTGCACAACGCCGATGGTGCCGCCGCCAAGTCCCTGAATGACGCGCGAAACAAAGAGAAGCCACAGCGAGTCCGCGAAAGCAAAGATCACGTAGGCAAAGGCCGAAACGAGAAGGCCGACGAGGATGGCGGGTCGCCGGCCGTACTTGTCCGACATCCGCCCCCAGGCCGGCGCGCTGATGAGCTGTGCCACCGAGAACGCGGCTACGAGCCCCCCGACCATCGCGGCATTCGCCCCGAGCCGCGTCGCGTAGAATGGGAGGAGCGGGTATATGATTATCAGCCCCAGCATGTCCACGAACGCCGTGACCATGAGGACCGTGAGCTTTCCCTTCACGCGTGACCCGGATGTGGAGCGTTTGAAGCCAGAGGCCGAGCGTGCAATTTATGAAGAGAGGTTTGGAACGTAAGCTGCTCTATGTGTATGACTTTTCAGCCCTCCAACTGGAGATCACATGAAAAAACTCAGATGGCTGGCCCTGCTCACGGTGGTCGCGTTCATTCCGGCGTGCGCCACCGGGAAGAATTATCAGGAGCGGCCAAGAACGATGGTGGAGGTCGACAACCAGTCCCTTGCCGACATGACAGTCTACGTCCTGAGAGGCAGCCAGCGGGTGAGGCTCGGCATCGCGAGCGGACTGCGGACGACGACGCTGACGATTCCGCAGGGAATCGTATTCGGCGCGACATCGCTCCGCTTCCTCGCAGATCCGATCGGCGGAAGGGTTACGCCTGTATCCGAGGAGATCTCGGTTTCCGAGGGCCAGACGGTCGTCCTGCGAATACCGCCAGGGAGGTAAACGGGGGCCGGGTATCTGCTACTTCACGGCCCTACGCGGAGAAACTTCTCCTCGTATCGCTCGATCGAATCCTGGATGACACTGATCGCGACCTCGCTCTTCTGCCAGCCTACGATCTCCACCCGGCGGCCCTCGAGGTCCTTGTAGATATGGAAAAAAAGCTCGACCTCCTTCAGGTAATGCTGTGAGAGGTCGGCGATGTCGAAGTAGTCGTGATAGAAGGGATCGTTGGCCGGCACGGCAATGATCTTGTCGTCCGGCTCGCCGCGATCGAGCATCTTCAGGACCCCGAGCGGGCGACAGTCTATCTGGCAGCCGGGAAAAGTTGGCTCGTTGATGCTCACGATTATGTCGAGCGGATCGTTGTCTTCGTGCAGCGTCCGCGGAATGAACCCGTAGTCGCCGGGGTAATGGACCGCCGAAAACAGGACGCGGTCGAGCCGGAACTGACCGCTCACCTTGTCGAGCTCGTACTTGTTGCGGCTCCCGCGAGGTATCTCGACGACCGCCGTGACGACCTCGGGCGGATTTGAGCCGACTGGGAAATCATGCCATGGATTCACGCCTGTAACTTATCCGCATTTCGAAGCTCGAGCAGGAGGCTGGCGACTCCCCGGTTTCGCATCTCGGTTGCGAGCGCCTTGCCTGACACCTCGGGCGACGCTTCGTCCACTTCGATGGAACCGCGAACCGGATTACGTGCTGCCAGATCGCTGACGAACGCGTGAAGGGTCAGTCCCGCGCCGTCGCCCGGCATAGCGAGCACCGCGACAGGCATCTGCGGAACCCCTTCCAGCTCGGCCAGAAATGCACGTTCGGCGCGAATGGCAACCGATGTCGAGCGGTGATCGAGCGGCGCGAGAATCCCCCGCATCTCCTCATCGTCATCACGGATCTCCAGCGCGACAACGCCCTGCCCCGCGGCCGGAAGCCAGCCGGGCGCGTCGAGATACTGCGTGATGCGGCGGCTGGCTCCGAGTCGAATCAGGCTGTCAGCTGAAAGAATCGCAGCGTGGATCATTCCGCTTTCGACCTTCCTGAGCCGGGAAGGCACGCCTCCCCGCAGTTCCGCAGGTTCAAGATCGCGGCGGCGCAGAAGCAGCTGCGCCCGGCGCCGGGCACTTGAAGTTCCCACGCGCGAGCCCGCGGGCAACGAATCGAGCGCGTCCGCCCCGGTGACCGGATTGACGACGAGGACATCGCGGGGATCCTCGCGCTCGAGCGTCGCCGCAATCGCGAGGCCCTGCCTGAGCTCGAGCGGAAGATCCTTCAGGGAATGGATGGCGCAGTCAACCTTCTTTTTCGCCAGGGCGACTTCGAGCTCGTGAGTGAACAAGCCGGGCACGCTGGGGCCAGCGTCGGGCTTCTCGCGCTTTCTGTCTCCTTTTGTCCTGACTGTCACTATCTCCGACGCGACGCCGCGCAACTCGAGCAGGGACGCCACCATCCGCGCCTGTCGCATCGCCAGCTCTGAGGCCCTCGCGGCAATTCGTACCGGCGGGCGCGAAGTCACGCCAGCGATCTCCTGATCGCCGCGACGAGGCTGTCGCTCGTCGGCTCGCTTGCCTCGCAGATAATCTGCAGTCCTGCCGCGGTCAGCTCTTCGGTAACGCGCCCGCCGATCGATGCGGCGGATGTATGCTCCACATTATCCTGCCCGGCCGCTGCAACGTACGATCGAACCCCGGGAGCCGACAGGAATACGACTGCGTCGGCGCGAACTCTCGCAAGTGAGCGCCTGAAGCGCCTTACCGCCGCTTCGTCAGCCACGCTGCGGTACGCATCGATACCGGCGACCTGCGCGCCGCGCTCCGCGAGATAGACGACAAGACCACTGTCGAATGTTTCGGGAGACACCAGAAGAACGCTCGACCCGTCGATGTCGTCTCGCTCGCCAAGCTTCTCGATCAGAGAGTCTTCGGTGAAGCCCGGCGGAATTACATCGACTGTTATGCCGCGCTCGAGCAGCGCCGCCGCAGCGTCGGCTCCCGCAGCTGCGACTGACAATCCTGCAAGAGCCCGGGCGTCACGGCCACTGCCGAGAAGCTGCTCCCAGAAAATCGCAACGGCGTCGCGAGTGGCGAACAGGAGCCACTGATAATCGGCGAGGCGCGACATCGCCTCTCGCAGCGGCGTCAGGTCGAGCCGGATGACGAGCCGCTCCGGAACGTGCAGCACCTCGGCCCCCAGGTCTCGCAGTCGTTCCGCGATGACCCCTGTCTGCGATTGGGGATCCGCGATCACGATTCGCCGGCCGAAAAGGGGGCGATTCTCGAACCAGTTCATCTCCTCGCGCAGGATCACCGGCCAGCCGACGACAAGTATCGTCGGTCCTGTCAGCCCGGCAATCCTGACGCTCTCGGCAAGGTCCCCGAGAGTTGCGGTGACGGTCCGTTGGGTCTTCCTTGTGCCGCGCTCGACTGCAGCCGCGGGTATCTCCTCCGGCATTCCCCCCTCGAGCAGCGCTTCGGAGATTGCAGCGACTGTCTTCACGCCCATGTATATGACTATCGTGCCGCCGGATTTCGCCAGCGCCGCCCAGTCGGTCTGGGTCGCGCCCCGGCCGGGCACTTCCCTGCCGCTGACGAAAGTCACGGATGCGCCAAGCCCGCGATGAGTGACGGGAATTCCCGCGTATGACAGCGCGGCGACACCGGCGGTAATTCCGGGAACTACCTCGAATGGGACCGACGCGTCGTAAAGCGCCTGCGCCTCGTCTCCGCCCCTGCCGAAAACGAACGGGTCTCCTCCGGTGAGCCGCACAACGCGCTTGCCGCTCCGGGCAAGGCCGACGAGCAGCTCCTGGACCTGGCGCTGGCTCGTGCGCCTGCTCTCGTTCCGGCGGCGGCCGACGAAGTAGAGCGCGGGATGTCCTGACTCGCGCGCGCCAGATGGGAGAAGAGCGCGGCTGACCGAAGAATCGAACACAATCGCATCAGCGCGCTCGATGAGTTCCCGCCCTCGCACAGTGATCAGGCCGGCGTCTCCCGGTCCAGCCCCGACGATATGTACAATGCCCGCACCGAACGCCTCCCGGTCAAGCGCCTTCATCAGTTCTCCCTTCTCTCGGCCTGACGCGAATCCGTCGCGCAACCGGAAACGATGCCTGCTTCATGGGGCAGAAAGGTGACACTCTGGCGCACGCCATGCAAAACGGGCAACGTTGGCAGGTGACAACAATCATCCCCCGATCATGACCGACATCGACGTTCTGCTTCACGAGCACCGCAAGTTCGAGCCGCCACCGGAGTTTCGCTCGGCTTCTCACGTTTCGTCTCCGGAGATTTACGAAACCGCGGCAGTGGATTCCGAGAAATACTGGGCGGCAGAAGCTGAGCGGCTGGAGTGGATGAAGCCATGGGATACGGTCCTCGAGTGGACGCCGCCGCACGCGAAATGGTTCACCGGAGGAAAGCTCAACGTCTCGGTGAACTGCATCGACAGGCACATACGCGGACCGCTTCGCAACAAGGCGGCCCTGATCTGGGAAGGCGAGCCCGGCGACCGGAGAACCCTCACCTACTGGGACCTCTACTGCGAAGTAAACAAGTTCGCGAACGCGCTGAGGGAACTTGGGGTTGAGCGCGGGGACCGCGTCGCGATATACCTGCCGATGATTCCGGAAGCGGCCATCTCGATGCTCGCGTGCGCGCGCATCGGGGCGATTCACTCGGTTGTCTTCGGAGGATTCTCCCCGGAATCCCTGAGCGACAGGATCAACGATGCCCAGGCCAGGGTCCTGATCACCGCAGACGGCGGCTACCGGCGCGGTCAGGTGATTCCGCTCAAGCGGAACTCAGACAAGGCGCTGGAGGAAACACCGACGATCCAGCACGTGATAGTCGTGCAGCGGCGGCCAGGATCCGGGGGTGACGAAGCGTTCGCGGAAATGGAGGAGGGCCGCGACCACTGGTGGCACCGGATCGTTCGCAACCAGCCAATTCATTGCGAGCCTGCCGAGATGGACGCAGAGGACGTGCTCTACATCCTCTACACATCGGGCACGACTGGCAAGCCGAAGGGGATAGTCCACACCACCGGCGGATACCTCACCGGAGTGACTGCGACAACACGGCTCGTGTTCGACCTGCGTGATGAGGATGTCTTCTGGTGCACGGCAGACATCGGCTGGGTCACCGGCCACTCCTACGTCGTGTATGGTCCGCTGGCCAACGGCGCGACTGTCGTGATGTACGAGGGCGCGCCTGACTGGCCTGACAAGGACAGATTCTGGGAGATCTGCGAAAAGCACGGTGTGACGATCCTCTACACCGCTCCGACCGCGATCAGGGCCTTCATGAAGTGGGGGGACGAGCACCCTGCAGCGCACGACCTGTCGCGACTGAGGCTGCTCGGCTCAGTAGGCGAGCCGATAAATCCCGAAGCGTGGATGTGGTATCGGGAGCACATCGGCGGCAATCGCTGCCCGATCGTCGATACCTGGTGGCAGACCGAGACCGGCGCGATTGTGATTTCGCCGCTACCTGGTGTGACTTCGACCAAACCGGGCAGCGCCACCATGGCACTTCCGGGCTATCACGCCGAGCTTCTCGACGTAAAGGCCGAGCCGATTCCGGTCGGCGGCGGACTTCTCGCGATAATGCAACCGTGGCCTTCGATGCTGAGGACGATCTGGGGTGACGACCAGCGCTACGTCGACACCTACTTCTCGAAGTGGCCCGGGCGTCCCGACATCTATTTTCCCGGCGACGGCGCGAAGCGTGACGACGAGGGCTATTTCTGGATCCTCGGGCGCGTTGACGATGTCCTGAACGTCGCGGGCCATCGCATCGGCACGATGGAGGTCGAGTCCGCCCTCGTCGAACATCCGTCGGTGGCGGAAGCCGCGGTCGTCGGACGGACGCACGAGCTGAAGGGCCAGGCTATTGCGGCTTTCGTGACGCTGCGCGATGGTCGGAAGCTGACCCCGGCTCTTCGCGATGAGCTCAGGCAGTTCGTAGCCGACAAGATCGGGGCGCTCGCTCGTCCCGACGACATTATTTTCAGCGCCGATCTTCCGAAGACCCGGTCGGGGAAGATCATGCGCCGGCTCCTCAGGGACGTGGCGGAGGGCCGGACACTCGGGGATACGACGACCCTCGCCGATCCAGACGTTGTCGCGAGCCTGAGGGACCAGTACGAGGCAGAAGAAGGATAAGGTCGTCGCAGGGGTACGAACCCTGCCTTACATTTCAGCAGGCACTTCAAACAACGGAAGGTTCCATGCTAGGTGCTTTGTTTCCCGAGTCAATTTTCGGCAGGAAGCTCAACCCCAACGCTGAGCGGCGGCTGCGACTGTCGCAGGCACGCGCCGAAGAGACTATAATTCGCGCCCACGTCGACAACGCTCTCATGTTCGTCGACACTCTCGCTGAAGATCTGTCGTTCGACAGGGCAATCGACACCTACGTGCGTGTGATGGGGATCCCGGAGCCGCTAGCCAGCACAGTAGCGACCCGCGCGCTGGTAAGCCTCGGGCGCGACCTCGTTCCGTTCCGCCGCCGTGC
>JBBQZF010000166.1:0-6578 GCA_038208015.1 Gemmatimonadales bacterium | reverse complement strand
GCGGAGGGGGTCGCGAACAGGGTATTTTCACAAGCGATGTTTCGGCCGGAGGCGCCGTACTCGCGGAGCCCATCGGGCACTGCTACTACGCTCAACGCGATAACGCGCGACGACGTTGTTGCATGGCATTCGCGGATGTTTGCCCCCGGTAACACGACAATACTTTATGTCGGCGACATCGCCTTTGACGACGCGGTTGCGCTGAGCACCCGTCTCTTCGGCGACTGGTCGGCGCTTTCACCCGCCGTCACGCTGCCCGTTAATCCGCTTCAGACCGCTGGCTCGACTCGAGTGATACTCGTCGACAGGCCGGGATCCGTGCAGTCGGCGATCTACGTCGGCGTGCCGGGAATCGCGACGGTCGATGACGACTTCTTCAGGATGACAGTTCTCAACCGGATTCTTGGAGGAGGGTTTACCTCACGCATCAACACGAATCTGCGGGAGCGCCGCGGCTTCACGTATGGCGCTGGCACCCAGCTTTCCGCGCTCCAGAACGCGGGTACTTTCTTCGCAACGAGCTCGGTGAGGACCAACGCCACGGATTCGGCGCTCGTCGAAGTGATGAACGAGTACCAGCGGATTGCGGCCGAGCAAGTTCCGGCTGCGGAGTATGAGGCGGCTGTGAACAACATTGTCGCGAGCTTCCCTGCGTCGGTTCAAAGCGTGCAGGAACTGGCGAGCCGTCTCCAGACGCTGCTGATCTACGACATGCCGCTGGATTACTACAACACGTACCGCGAGCGACTGTCCGCCGTGACGGCGGGAGAGGTTAAGGCGATCGCCGCTCAGCGGCTCGTGCCGGGAGCGGTGACGATGGTGGTTGTGGGGGACCTGGCGACTATCGAGGCGCCGATCAGGGCGCGGAACTTCGGTAACGTCGAGGTATGGAGCCGGGAAGGGACGAAGCTCAGGTAGGGTGCAGGTCGAGAGCATGGCCATTGCACCAGGTCCACGCGAGTCGTGAGTATCCAGTAATCAGTCGTCAGTTTTCAGATCTCCTCCGTCCTCACTTAATCGTAGATCCTCGGTGGCAGTGAGTCCTGAGGCCGCAAGGGTCCTAAATCCGCAATCACCACAACTTCGATATACTGACCTACCGCATCCGAAGAGGCCCTGTTGACTGAGCTGCCATCGTCTGCCGCGCCCGCTCGAGCGGGCTGGTTAAATCGTTCGCTGACGTTCATCGAGAGGGTGGGAAATGCGCTCCCGCATCCGGGCACTCTCTTCGCGCTGATGGCCCTGCTCGTAATCGTGGTTTCGGGAATCGCGGCCCAGTTCAACATCGTTGTCACGCATCCGGGAACTGGCGCGGAGATACGGCCCGTCAACCTCATGTCGCTCCCGGGTCTGCATCGCATTCTCGAGAGCATGGTGACGAACTTCACGAGCTTCGCCCCATTGGGAACGGTTCTCGTGGCGATGCTCGGTATCGGCATCGCTGAAGGGAGCGGGCTGATCGGTGCTGCGCTGCGGAAGCTCGTGATGGCGGCGCCCGCGCGCCTGCTGACATTCGTGATAGTCTTTGCGGGCGTGATGTCGAACACTGCGAGCGAGATCGGCTATGTGCTGCTGGTACCGCTCGCTGCATCGATCTTCCTCGCGGCGGGACGGCATCCGCTGGTGGGACTGGCGGCAGCGTTCGCTGGAGTCTCCGGCGGATACAGCGCGAACCTTCTCCTTGGCACCGTCGACCCGCTCCTGTCGGGACTCTCGGAGGAGGCGGCGCACATACTCGATCCAACGCGGGTCGTGAACCCGACGGCGAACTACTACTTCATGTTCGTGTCGACGTTCCTCATCTCCGCGGTCGGGACATGGGTAACTGAAAAGATCGTTGCGCCCCGGCTTGGCGAGTACACGGGAGACGAGAAGCCTGAGGGATTGCGGGACATGACGCCCGAAGAGCGGCGTGGTCTCCGCTGGTCATTGTATGCGACGTTGACGATCGCCGTGCTGCTCCTGTGGTCCGCTCTGCCGGCGGGGACGATTCCCGGCGCTGGCTGGCTGCGCAATCCCGAGACCGGTGAGTTCCTCCGGTCGCCGTTCATGAGCAGCATCGTGGCAATCATATTCATAACCGGTGCCGCGCTTGGTATCGCGTATGGAGTGGGCGCCGGCACGTACCGGAATGATGAACAGGTGATGAACGGCATGGGCGCGGCGATGAAGACGCTGGGGCTCTACATGGTGCTCGTGTTCTTCGCGGCACAGTTCGTCGCCTACTTCAACTGGACGAATCTCGGATTGATAGTCGCGGTAAAGGGTGCCGATGTTCTCAAGGCGAGCGGACTTGGTCCCGTTCCGCTGATGCTGAGTTTCGTGCTCGTTTCCGCGTTCATAAACCTGTTCATGGGCAGCGCATCGGCGAAATGGGCGATCATGGCGCCGGTGTTCGTGCCGATGTTCATGCTGCTGGGTTATTCGCCCGAGCTGACCCAGACGGCATACCGGATTGGCGACAGCACGACGAACATCATCTCTCCGATGATGACGTACTTCGCTCTCATTGTAGCGTTCGTGACCCGGTACCAGCCGAAGGCGGGAATTGGTACGGTGATCGCGACGATGCTTCCCTATTCCATCGCGTTCATGGTGGTGTGGATGGTGATGCTGATGGTGTGGATGCTGCTTGGTCTGCCTACCGGGCCGGGTGCACCGCTATTCATTGGGCCGGGCTGAGGAGAAGGTCCACGCGAGTCGTGAGTGACCAGTTGTCAGTTATGAGTTTTCAGACTGAAAACTGAACACTCATCACTGGAAACTCACGACTCGCGTGGACTTTATGGAGTTCCGGTAACTACCTGCCGATTGCCCGGCGAACAGCGGCCGCGGTGCCTCCGCCTCCGCCGATGCTGATCCCCGCATAAACGGTGTAGTAGCCCGTTTCGGATCCGCTGGAGATGAAATGCGCGCCGAGGAATGGGCTCACCTGGCGCATCGCATAGAGGATTCCAGCGCCCGCTCCGAATCCAACCTTTGTCTCCGAATCAGAATCACCGTTGGAGTAATCCGAGTCGTACTTGTGCTGGACGGCTCCTATTCCCGCACGCACGTACGGCTTGAACGGACTGGATGAAGTCGCCCCGATCAGGTAGCTGAGCTCAGCCAGCAGCGCGGAGATGTTCGTGGCATCGTCGCGCTCGCCCTCGTAGGGAATGTGGGCATAACTCGCCGTCGCGCCGATTCCCAGTCCGGGCATCGACGCAATCGGCAGGTTGAGTCCGGCAAAGCCCATCCAGCCGGTCTCGGTGTTGTCGCTGAGGTCTCCGGCGCCCATCGCGATTCCGCCTCCCAGGTGGAAGCTCAGGCCCTGTGCCTGAATGCTGCCGGACGACAATGCTACCGCTACGACGAGAGCTGCGAGAAAGAGCATGATGCGCTTCATCGATCTCCTCCGAATACGGTTTCGCGGCCGTCAGGTCCGTGTTAGCCCTGGCGCGCCGCGCTCAAACGATAGTTAACCGCCGTTCAATCGCAACAGTTTTCTATCTGGCGCGCGTGCTTCGCCTTGCCTTGTGCGCATCAGCCCGCAGATTGAGGAGAATGCGCATATCGGGTGCGGCCGTTCTCCTGTGTCTTGTGACCGCGGCATGCGCGTCCCGGCCAGGCGATCCGCCATTCGTGCGCTCCGTGGACAATGCGCCGGTCGCACGCACGAGCCCGGCAGATAATCCAGACGAGTGGCTTCTTGCCGTCATCGACGTTGAAACCACCGGTCTCGTTCCGGGCTACCACGAGATGATTGACGTCGGCATAGTGATGACGGATCTCGAGGGACAGGTCATCGACAGCTTGTTCCTCCGGGTGCAGCCGGACAATCCCGGGCGGATCTCCGAGGGTGCGCGCCGCGTCAACGGATTCGACGCGGCCAAGTGGCGCCAGCTCGGCGCGCTTGGGGCAGCGGCAACAGTGGACAGCATTTTGGCGTTTCACCGGCGCGTCGCGGGTGGACGCCATGTTCTGATGGTCGCGTTCAACAGCCAGTTCGATGCTGCGTTTCTCGACCACCTGTTCCGCGCGCGGCAATCAACCTGGCGACAGCTTTACCATTATTTCGTCCTCGACATCCCCTCGATGGCATGGGCGCTTGGTTATCGCGACCTGTCGAACAGCGCGCTTGCCCGCCGCCTTGGAGTTCCGGATGAGCCGCGAGTCGCAGATGAGCACACAGGTATTACCGGGGCAATGCTCAACGTCCGGATCTACCAGGCGCTTCGTGCCCGAGGCATGAATCCGCTGCGCGAGGTGCGGCCAGCACCACCTTGATTCTAGGTGGCCATGGCTCCAAGCATCCAGGCGCAGGCGAGCGCTCCATAGATGCCAAGGATGTAGCCGGCGACCGCCATGAGGAGTCCCACCGGCGCCATCGCCGGATGATAGACTCCCGCGACAACCGGCGCTGACGCGGCGCCACCGATGTTCGCCATGCTGCCGGTGGCAATGAAGAAAAGCGGAGCCCTGACGACCCGTGCCGCCGCGAACATCACCGCGATGTGCACGAGGATCCAGACGACGCCCGCAGCTATGTAGAGTGGTGTCTGAACGATTGCGCGAAGGTCAGCCTGCGCTCCGATGGCTCCCAGGAGGAGGTATAGCGCTACATATCCGATGCGCGATGCGCCGGTTTCCTCCAGCCGGCGAGCTGGCGTAAATGACAGCAGGAGACCTCCGGTCACGACGATGAGAACAGCCCATGTCGTGCGGCTGATGATCGTCGGATCACCCAGTGCCGGCAGCTGACCGGATAACGCGAATGCCGCAACTGCGCCGCCAAACCCGAGCCCGACGATCATCGCGACATCGCGCAGCTCAGCAGGTTTCCGCTTCTGGTCGATCGCGGCCAGGCGCGCGTTCGTCTCCTCGATAACCTCCGTGCGGGCGCCGGTTCGCTGATCGTACCTGCGCTGCCACGTGCTGAGAAAAAGCAGAACTCCCATCCAGCCGTAACCGACGACGGTGTCAACGACTATGAGCGGTCCGAGAACATCCTGCGGCGTGCCGACACTCTGCGCGATGGCGACCATGTTGGCCGTTCCGCCGATCCAGCTTCCGGACAGCGCGGCAAAGCCCTTCCACGCATCCGGCGGGAGGAAATTGCGAAAGATGAAAAACGACACTGCGGCGCCGGCGATTACCCCGAGCGTTCCTGCCACCATCATGAAGGTCGCGATTTTCCCGAGCTTGAGGATGCTCTTCAAGTCGACGGCGATCATCAGAAGCAGCAGCGCGACGAGAAGCAGGTAGCGCGTCATCCAGGCGTATGCTGGTGAAGCGAGGGGAATGATCCCCGCGGCGCTGGAGAGCGTCGGAACGAAATAGGCGAAGATCACGGGCGGCACTATTTCGAACGCCTTTTTGAACTGCGGCAGGCCGCTAAGCCAGAACACGAGGGCCAGCATCGCCGCGATATAGCCGAACACGGATACAGGGTCGGAAATCATAGAAATCGAATACGTGTATTGGAGAAAACGCCGGGAGCTTCGCCTGCTGTTGGCAGTTAGCAATATTAGCGCTTGGCTAGTAGCCGTCTGGACTATCGACAAAATGGCCGGCTGCGTTTAAGAATCGAGAGAATTGCTAACGGCCAAGCGCTAATATGCTAACTGCCAACAGCGGGCGAAGCCCCCGACGTTTTACGGCACGCGCCGGTGCGGCGAAGGCCGCCGGGACCGCAGGTTATGATTAGGCATGCATCGTGACGACTCGAACATCGACGAAGAATTCCCACTCGGCGATGGCACAGCCGACAACTCGGCTGATGCCGCCTGCCCGTACTGCGGCGAAAGCGTAACGATTGCGGTAGATCCGGGCGGTGGCAGCTTTCAGCAGTACGTTGAAGATTGCGAAGTGTGCTGCAATCCCTGGCAGGTGAGCTTGAGGTTCATTGACGGCATTGCGTCAGTCGAGCTCACGCCCCTCGACAGCTGACCGGCTTCGCGGGCTAAACCCCCGGCATTACCCCTGCAGGCGCGCCGGTCCTTTCGATTGTCCGCTAGTGGTGCGGCGCTACCGTGTAAGCAGCTCCGGCGGACACTTGATCGCTGAGTTCGCTGCCCCCAGCCCGGCCGCCGCCGCAGCTCTGGCGTTGGTGAGAGTCCCGTACAGATCGTCCGCCGCGCTGATCAGAAGTGTCGGCACGGTGATTCGCGCGAGCGCGTATCGAGGCTCAGTGCTCTGATTGTGCGCATCGTAGAGAATTCCTTCCCTCCGCAGTGTCACGGGCAGGATTCCCGATATCGCAGCATCGAGGTTCTTCCTGTCCTCCGGCGGGAGACCAGGGACGATCGACGCCGTACTTCCCGCTCTTCGGCCTTTCTTCCCTGAAGTGCGTCGGGCATCACATGGAGGATCAGAACTTCTGCCCCGGTTTCGAGCGGAAGCAGGGCAACTCTCCTCAGAGCTGAGGCTGCGAAGCGCGAGAAATCAGTGGCAAGCAGGATTCGCGTGAAGGGGTTGCGGGGCAAAACGGCCGGACGAAGTGGCGACTTTGCAGATCTTGCCGTCCGCATGTTGAGCTCCCGGTCGAGGTTGCCGTGCGAGCGTCAGCTGCATCGCACATCAGCAAGTTATCCAGG
>JBBQZF010000165.1:0-6584 GCA_038208015.1 Gemmatimonadales bacterium | reverse complement strand
TGTTGTCGAAATCCCCGCTGCCGTCGAGCCTGCCGGGAGGACACTGCGGATCGATTTCCTGCGCATTTGCCGGAGAAGCCATCGCGATCAAAGCGGCGGCGAGAACGAATCTGGTTTTCATGTTGTGAGGCGGATTGTCATGTGCTGAATCGACGCGCGAGGGACTGCTCGCGTCACCCTTCTCAAATGAATACGGTGTACCGATATATCGATACCGGTCGGTGAGCGTCGTGACTCCGGACTGACCGGTGTGACTAGAGCTTGAAATTCCCGGGATGCTTCGCGACGGCACCCACGAAGAACTGCTTGATCTTCGGCATGTCCGCTTCCATGTCGCCGGTGGTGAAAAACGGCGGGCCGATCCCGACCACCCTGCGGCCGAAATCGAACGCAACAGGCACGATCGGAACGCGCGCGCCGTCGGCGACATGATAGAAGCCCGTCTTCCAGCGGGGAACCAGCTTGCGCGTGCCTTCCGGCGCGATGGCCAGAATGAGGTTGTCAACCGAGTTGAACGCCGCAATCGACTCCACTACACGGTCGCGCTTTATCGAGCGCTCTACTGGAATTCCGCCGAGCCATCGCATGAAGATGCCGAGAGGCCAGTTGAATATCGTGTGCTTTCCAAGAAACGACACACGAAATCCAAGCGAGAAGAGAGCCATCACGCCAAGGGGAAAATCCCAGTTCGACGTGTGAGGCGCGACGATTATCACGAATTTCGGCTCGTCGGGCACCACCCCTTCGAACCGCCAACCGGTGATCGACATCGCGGAGCGGCCAATGAACCGTGAAACTGCATTCCCCCGCCGGGGGACCGATGAACCCAGCGGGGGAACGTTCACTCTAGCGTTGTCGGTCCCGCCGGGTGAGCAGCGAGCAGGCCGCGTTGAATGCCTTGGAGGCATCGCTTCCAGTCGTCACCCGGTCCCACGTCATGTACTGGACGTTGCGCGGGTCCGGCGGTGACCCCTCGCGCACCACGGAGCCGTTGGCTGAATAGAATGACTCGGTGAGTCTCTTGACCCTGACGGGGGTGCATCTGAGAAGCGCTGACTGCGTCATCGACATGTACGGTCGCCTGCTCTCGAGAGCATGAAGCTCGGTATAATCCCAGCGTGTGCGAGTCAGGTACGAGCCGTCAGTGTTCCGCTTCGCATTCGCGGTGTCGAGCGCAACGGACACGCTCGCGTCCCTGAAGATCATTGGCCACGGCGCCTGGGCGTGAAGGGCGGGCACAGCAAGCAGTGATACGGCACCAATCAGCAGGTAACATCTCATCATGACTCTCTCCATGTATCCCTTCGGTATCATCCGACAGGAAGCGTAAAGTTGAACTGCGCGCCACTCCCGGGAGGGCTCTCTGCCCAGATGCGGCCGCCATGCGCCTCCACTATTCCCTTTGCAATCGACAGTCCAAGCCCCGCGCCGAGCTTTGCGGTTGACCTGGCCTGCCAGTATCTGTCGAACACATGGTCAAGATGCTCGGGAGGAATGCCCGGGCCCGAATCGGCGATCGTGAACCTGACCTCATCGTTGCTTTCGTGGCACGCGATGATCCTGATGCTTCCTCCCTTCGGAGTGAACTTTATCGCGTTGCCGATCAGGTTCGCAAAAACCTGAAGCACCCTCTCGCGATCCGAAGCCACTTTTATCGCCTGCTGCGGCGGCTCGCATGCAACCGTCAGGTGAGCGGCCGACGCGAGCGGAGTCGCCGACTCGGCCGCCTCCGTGAGCAGTGACTCCACGTCTACAGGAACTGGGTCGACAGCCAGCCCGCCAGCCTGGATGCGCGCGACGTCGAGGAGGTCCTGAATCAGCCGGTTGGCACGCGTCGCCGACCGCTGAATCACCTCGAGTTGCCGCCGCGCCTGCACCCGCCTGTCGTTGGTCGGGGCGATGTCGAGCAGAAACGACGCAGCCATGTGGATCGTGTGAACGGGATTCCGCAGGTCATGCGACACTATTGCGACGAGATCGTCGCGGGCGCGGGTCGCGTCCTGCGCGGCCCGAAACAGCCGCGCGTTCTCCAGCGCAACGGAGGCGAGCTGGGCGAGCTGTGTAAGGATAGCCTCATCTGCGTCGTCGAATTCCGCTCCATCCTTCTTGTCCCACAGCTGGATCGTGCCGAGGTTGCGCCCATCGCGTCCACCGAGTTCGGCGGTGATTGTGTTGGGCACCCTGAATCCCGGTATCGAGGGCATCGGCGCATCGGGGTTGGCCGCGAGCATCGCCAGTATCTCGGGTGTGATCCCCGGCATCTCGTCCCGCGTCGCATCCGCCCAGGACGTAAGCTCCTGCTCGTCTTCGAGCGGAGCAGAGGCCCTCCACATCGCCTGCTGCCCCTCCAGCGAGCCATCGCCGGGCTGCGCGTCGACGGTGAGGCGCGTCTCGGCGTATCTGGCACTGAGAATGCGACGCGCGTTCTCAGTCGTGGCCTGAAGCATGGCATCGACTGCAAGAGTCGCATTTATCTCGAGGGCAGCCTGCGCGACAGATCGGAGCTGTGCCGCGTAGCGCCGCAGCTCGATGTCCGCCTTGCTCGCCTCTATCTCCGCCTGGTGGATTCTTAGAACTCCCCTCAGGCTGAGGGCGAGACGCTCTGCGGTGAGGGAGCTTTTGGGCAGGTAGTCGGCGGCACCTGCTTTCATCAGCTCAACGGCGGTCTGCTCGTCACCGAAACCGGTGAGCATGATGAATGGCACAAGAAACCCCTGCTCCCTGGCACGCCGCACGACGTCGAGACCGTCGCTCCCCGGCATCCGGTAGTCAAGAAGCGTACAGTCGAAGGCGTGCTTCCCGATGAGCGCGAGCGCCTCCTCGGCGTTCTCTGCCTCTGTTACTGTCGCGTCGAGGCCGGTCGCCTTCAGCGCACGCCTGACGGCCATGCGGTCGACGTCGTCGTCATCGACGACAAGAATTTTCAATCCTTGATCAGCCATCGGGGTCAGGGCATCTCCACCAGGGTCCAGTACTTGTTCAGCGCCGTCATGCGCTCGCAGAAGTTGCTGAAGGTTACGGGCTTCAGGAGATATCCCGCGACGTTGAGGTTGTAAGCGTCGATCTTGTCCTGGTCGTCGTTCGATGTGGTCAGCACGACGACGGGAGTCATCGCGAGATCGGGGTCGGACCTCAGCTCCTGCAGGAACTCGATTCCGTTCATTCTCGGCATGTTGAGGTCGAGAAGAATGAGCCGGCGCTCCCTCGGAACAGTGCCGTTCCGGAGAATCTCCAGCGCCTCGATGCCGTTCCCCGCGACGAACAAGGGATTCGACACGTTGTTCCGCTCGAATGCGCGGCGGACGTTCATCACGTCAACCTCGTCATCCTCGACGAGAAGAATGTTCAGCACTCGATCAGACATCCTGTCATACCCCCGATATCTCCGTCTTGGGCCAGAGGAACTTGAACCGTGCACCCTTACCTACGTCCGACTCAACCCACACCCTTCCGCCCCGGGCGTCTACGATCTTCTGCACAACCGACAACCCGATTCCCGTGCCCTCGACCTTGTCGCGAGCCTCGAGCGTCTGGAATATGCCAAATATGCGCTCATGATACTGCGGCGCGATGCCGGGCCCGTTGTCGCTCACCACGAATTCGATGAAGGCCCCTGCATCGACCCAGCCAACTTCCACCAGAGGACCTTTCTGCCCCGCGTGCTTTATCGCATTCCCCAGGAGGTTCATGAATACCTGCTGCAGCGGGATTTTCTCGGACCTCAGCACCGGCATCGGATCGGCCACCCTCATGCTCACGTGCGAAGGCGGGGCGATGAGCTCGAGAACCTCACTTACGAGCGCTCCGGTATCGATTTCCTCGGGTTTTGCCCTGGTCCGTCCAGCGCGCGAATACTGAAGAATTCCATCGATCAGCGCCTCCATCCTGTGAACACGGCCGCGCAGCATGTTCATCTGCTCCTTGTTCTCGCTTCCCAGGCGATCGCCGAGGTCCTCCTCGATCCACTGCGAGAGATTGGCGATGCCCCTTAGCGGGGCCTTGAGATCGTGGGAAGCGACGTACGCGAACTGATCGAGCTCCTGATTGCTGCGTGCCAGCGCCTTGATGAGTTGCTCCCGCTCCGACTCGGCCAGTTTCCGCGCTGTGATGTCACGCAGGACGCCGGTGAACGAGGGTGTGCCGGCGGCATCACTTCGAGTGATTGTCAGCTCGGACTGGAACTCGCTCCCGTCCTTCCTCACGGCCGGAAGCTCGAGGCGTTTTCCAATCACGTGAGCTTCGCCGGTTTCCATGTAGCGGTTCAGTCCCGCGAGATGAGCGTCACGAAACCGCTCAGGCACAATCAGGCTCGCGAGGGGCTGCCCCACCGCTTCTTCGCGCTTATAGCCGAACGTCTGCTCCGCGGCCGGATTGAACTCGGTTACCAAACCCGCAGCATCCATCGAGATTATCGAGTCGAGCGTCGATCGCAGCACCGCCGCTTTCCGTTCCTCGCTCACCCCGAGCGCACGCTGCGCGCGGAGTCGCTCGGTGACGTCGGCAAACGCGACGACCGCTCCCTTCAGGTCGTTCCCCTCGACGATGGGGGAAGTCGAGTACTCGACCGAAAGCTCGGATCCGTCCTTTCGCCAGAAGACCTCGTTCTCCGACGCACTGACACCGCCCTGCCGGCAAGCCTGGTAGATCGGGCAGTCCTCGAGCGGATACGGCCTCCCGTCACGCCGCGTGTGATGCACGGTGTTGTGCATCTGCCTGCCGATCAGCTCCTCAACCTCGTAGCCGAGCATCCGCGCGCCGGCGCGATTGATGAAAGTGCATGCGCCATCCGCATTCATTCCATAAAAGCCCGCCTCAGTCGATTCGAGCAGCGCGCTCATCTGGCGCGCCAGGCGCGATTGTTCGCGCTGAGCCGCCTGCGTCTTCGCAAGCGCCGACTCGAGCGACTTCGCCTGCTTCTTGAGCTGCCGGGTCTGCTTCTCGATCAGTTCGCGCTGGTGCTCGCGCTCGAGGACATCGGAGCGGATCCCGCGGTTGATCAGCAACGAGAGCGTGAATGCAAGCGCCGCCCCTATCAGGATTACGAGAGAGGCGATTCGCTGATTCCGCTTCTGCCTTGCCGCGCGCGCCTGCAGCATGCTGTTCTCTGCGACTTCCATCGCCGCGGTCAGCGCCCGGGCGTGGTCCATGACCATTCTGCCCTGCCCCGTCTTTATCATGTCGCTAGCCAGCTGGAAACCCGCGCTGTCGCGAAAGCGGATTATCTGCTGGTTAAGCTCGATCTGCTGGCGGGCGACGCTCTCGAGCGTGTCGAGCCGGTGCGGCTCGTGCGACGGATCGCTGGTCAGCTCGCGGAGGCGCGCAATCGATACGGGTATGGCGAGACGCGCAGCCTCGAACGGGTAGAGAAAACTCGAGTCGCCAGTAAGGGCAAACCCGCGCGCCGATGTCTCGGTATCGGCGAGGCCCGCAAGGAGTTTCTGGTGCTCGAGGAGGACGGCGCTAGTGTGCGCGACCTCCTCCGAGGACTTTGTTGCCCGCTGAACCGCCCAGTAAGAGATCGCCCCTACCACGAGCACCAGCACCGCCGTCAGGAGCCCGGCGGCGATCTTCGAACGGAGTGGGAGCATCAACGGGTCCGACATTCGGACTGACAATCTACCGCTGCGACCCAGTGTTTGAGTCCCGGCTTCCTCTTCGTCCTGTCAGCTGCCGCCTGAACGCCGGGGCTTCTTCGCGGCCACGTAAGAGAAGGCCCGGACGTCCTCCGCGCGATCGACAGTTTTCTGAGCCTCGCGGAACACCTTGGCGGGGTAACGCCAGCAGTCTGGCGTGTTCGTCCCGCGAACGCATCCGTTGTAACCCAGCAACGCCTGCGGAAGAGTTCTCGACCTGCCGAGGTTCTCAGCCAGCACTGCTACGCCATGGCAGATGTTCGCTTCGATGTCGAAGAGGTCGTTTGAGCCGCACCCCCATCTGCCCGCGTGGAACGGCATCACCTGCATGAGCCCCCTGGCTCCGGCGAAGCTCGTTGCGCGCGGGTTAAGCAATGGATTCTCAGTGAGGAGCACGCCGACGAGAAGAGACGATCCAATCTTCCGCCGGCGTCCCTCTTTCACCAGCGCCGCCGCTATCAGGTCTACGCGACTACTGTCCAAAGTGTATTTCCGGAGAACGGAAGCCACGTGGGCCTCATCACTTCCATCCGGAAATGCGCCGGCAGCGGAACTCCCTGCCAGCTCCGCCGCGGTGGGGCGCTCGCGCAGGACGAGGTCGAGGATCTCCGAAACGGTCGGGCGGGCAGCCATGACGACTGCCGGGGCCAGCGCCTCATCCAGCACCAAGGCAGTGCTTTCAGAAATCCGGGCCGACCTGCCGGCAAATTCGGGCCTGTTGCAGGCCGCAAGCGCCAGCCCCGCAGCGCAGATCAACGCTCCCCGCACGGCCGGCATCACTGACTTCATAATCTGCTTCCGGGGGAAGGGTAAGGATCTATACTGACTGCGGACTGCGGACGTACTGCGGACTCGGACTGCGGACTACTGCGGACCGATAACTGCGGACCGATAACTGCGGACCGGTAACTGCGGACCGGTAACTGCGGACCGGTAACTGCGGACCGGTAA
>JBBQZF010000164.1:0-6627 GCA_038208015.1 Gemmatimonadales bacterium | reverse complement strand
GCAAACGGAAATGGCGCCAGGGCGCCCCTCAAGCGTGTCATCCTGATGACCGATGGGCAGGCGAACGTCGGCGTCGTCGACCCTGACAAGCTGCGCCGGCTCTGTGGCCGCGCTCTCGAGGATGGCATCACCACGACCACGATCGGTTTCGGTGGGGATTACGATGAGGAGCTGCTCCGCGCAATGGCCGAAGCCGGCGGAGGGCACAGCTACTACATCGAGAACGCCGATCAGGCGCCGGGCGTGTTCGAGGAGGAGATCGAGGGACTTCTAAGTCTCTCCGCGCAGAACATCGAGGTAAAGGTCAGGCCGGATACCGCGGTAGAGCTGGTGAACGTGCACAACGATTACCCGTCACACGGCGGCGCAGATGGAATTACGCTAAACGTTGGCGATCTCTACGCACGCGACCCTAAATCCCTCCTCATCGAGTTCTTCGCACCCGGTCTCGAAGCATTAGGCGACCGTAACATTGCCGACGTCGTCGTTACCGCGGATGTCATGCTGGCCGATGGATCGATCGAGCATCAGGAGATTCGCATTCCCGTGGCGGCGGCGCTCTCGGGAGAGGGCAGGGAAGAAGCGGAGATCCGCCGCGTGCACGTTCTCTTGTCAGCGGCGAAGGCAAGAGACGAGGCGCGGAAACGCGGGCGTCAGGGTGACTTCGTCGGCGCTGCAGCGATGCTCAGGGAAGCGAGTGTGGCATGTGTCAACTCTCCAGGAATGGAAGAGCAGGCGGAGGATCTCGCGGCGATGGCGGCCAAATACGAGATGCGGGAGGTATCGCCCGCCGATGAGAAGTACCTCTATCAGCGCGCATACAATGCGCGGAGAGGGAAGGCGATGTACGAGGAAAAGATCTCGCGCAGCCGCCGAAAGATCTGACTGACATGCGGTGTCGCTTGAAAGAAGATGAGCTTCCTTGAGCTCGACTGCTGCCTGCCGACTCACATGAATCGTAAGAGACCCATCCGCTCCATGATCTGCCTGAACCGCGGATGACTCCGAACCCGCGCATACATCGGATCGTCAAGCGGCGAAGCGGCCGTAAGCAACCCGATATCATGCCTGGCCTCGGCCCGCTCCAGCAGGTCGAGCGCCCTATCGGTATCGCCAAGCGACAGGTGTGCGATCGCGAACGCGACAGGATGCGTTAGTTCCGACACACCATTCCGACGCATTCGACCCAGTAACGATGCGGCACCGGCATTGTCACCAGTCATCGCATAAATGTAGGCCAGCTGCCCCTGACGAAGAGTAAGCTCCGGGTCTGCCCGTACCGCGATCTCCATTTCCCTGCGCGCATTCGTGTGATCGCCGAGTGCGAGGTATACCTGGGCCGCAACGCTGTGAAGGACTCCGAGGTTCGGGGCAAGCTCGAGTCCACGCTTCGCCTCCGCGAGCGCAGCGTCGTAGCGCTTCGCGAGGAACAGCGAATAGGTGTGCGCCGTGGCAAGTATCGGAGCAAGAGGGTCAAGCTGGCGCGCGCGCCTCGTCTCGGCCACACTCGAGTCGAGGCGGCTCGTATTGTACAGAAGCTCACCATACCACTGATGCGCCGTTGGATACCCCGGGTCGAGCGCGATCGCCTTCTTGTAGGACGCTTCCGCTGTATCCCAGTCGCGGTTGTGAACCGATGCGAGCGCGAGGCCGGTGTGCGCTTCGGCGAGAGTGGTATCTATCGCCAGCGCCTTCGTGGCGTCAGCACGCGTTTTCTGAAGTGCGTCCGCCGGCGAAGCGTCCGTGTACTCGGGAAGTAGCGCATACGCTATCGCTCGCGCCGCATAGGCACGGGCAAAGTTCAGGTCGGCGGCAATTGCCTGGTCGAAATACGTTATCGCGCGGCGGAGATTGTCGGCGCCGCGGGCATTCCAGAAGTGCCGTCCGCGCAGGTAGTGGTCGTATGCGTCGAGGTTCGCAGTGCCGGACGCGGGGCTGCCGACTGCACCAGCAGTGCTGGCGAGTCTCAGCTTGAGGGCATCGGCGATCGAGCGAGCGATGTCATCCTGTACCGCGAACACGTCGCTGACGTCGCGCTCATAACTGTCCGTCCAGAGCGACAGCCCATCGCGCACGCTCGTGAGCTGGCCCGTCACGCGCAGCTTGCCGCCCGAACGCCGGACCGTGCCTTCCAGCACGGCCTGAACGTTCAGCGCCTTGCCGATCTCGGCCAACGTGAGATCCTTCCGCCCCTTGAACGAATGTGCGGAAGTGCGCGATGCGACTCGGAGACCGGGGATCCTGCTCAACACGGTGGCAAGCTCGTCTGCCATTCCGTCGCTGAAGTACTCGTCTTCCTTGCTGCCACCGACGTTCACAAGGGGAAGTATGGCGATCGACTGAACCGTATCAGACGCCGCCGCCGATGGCCGGTCGCGGCTCGTGAGAAAAATCGCAGCGCCAGCGGCAACGATTACGAACAGCGCCACCGCAATCGCGATTCGAGCCAGCGGTAGTCCGGGGACTGGGGCAACGCGAACGCCTCCGGCAGTCGTCACATGCTCGGTTGACTGAAGGGTGCGGAGCAGCTCGCCCGCATTCTGTGGCCTGTCGGCCGGTCTCTTCTCGAGGCAGCGCATGACGAGGTCGGCGAGCCAGCCTGGAAGAGCGGCGCGACGATTCGTAATTGACTCGGGGTCCTCGATAGCGTGCGCGGCGAGGAGCGCCTGCGTGCTGCGGCCGACGAAAGGCGGAGCGCCGGTCAGTACTTCGTACGCGACCACCCCGAAAGAGTAGATGTCCGCTCGATGATCGACGGCAGGGTCTGCGACAGCCTGTTCCGGCGACATGTACATCGGAGTGCCGAGGGTCATCCCGGCACCGGTCAGCGTGCCCGGACCCTCACCGATCAAGGATTCCCGAAGCGCCTTCGCGACGCCGAAGTCAGTGACGAGGGCATACTCGTCCTCGAGCATCACGTTCTCAGGCTTGATGTCCCGATGAACGATGCCGCTCTTGTGAGCGTATGCAAGCGCGGAGGCGATGTCGCGCAGCAACCGCGTCGCGTCATCGATGGGCAGCTCGCCTTCACGGTCGAGTCGCTGCCTCAGCGTCTCGCCGGTAATGAATGGCATCGTGAAGTACGGCTTGCCGTCGATCTCGCCCGCGGAGAGAACCGGGACGATGTGCGGATGCTGCAGCCGTGCGGCCACCTGGATCTCGCGCCGGAACCGGTCCGCGCTGATTCCAGCGGCAACACCTTCAGGAAGGACCTTGATGACGACCTTTCGCTCGAGCTTCCTCTCGAGAGCCACGAACACCCGGCTCATGCCGCCGCCGCCGAGCTCGCGCTCGACTGCGTAACAGTCCGAAAGATGAGTGTTGAGGGTTTCTAGCAGGTCGCCCATGACATCAGTCTCCTCTTATGGTCCCTGGCGAGGTCTCAGGTTTTCGGCGAGAGAAGATCGCGCAGAGGAGCGTAGTCCATCATTGCCTGAAACTCGATCTCGCGGTGAAGGTATGGCTCGAACGCCATGCCTTCGGAGAATGCCTGCTGAAGCAGCGACACGGCGTTTTCCTTTTCGCCTAATGCGGCAGAAATGAGCGAGCGCTGGTAGGAGTTTCCCCGCACCCTCGATACAGGCGGCACCGTCCTCAGCTTCTCCAGATAGTCGCGGGCAAGAACGCTGTCACCGGCTTGCGCGGCACTGCGACCGAGAAGAAACAGCGCGAACGGCTCGTCCTCCAGCCGATAGCGGAACTTCGTCCGAAACTTCTCCAATTGCCGGCGCGCTTCCGCCCATCTGCCGGCGTGGAACAACGCACCCATGATATTGAATGCGCGGTCTTCCGTGTACTCGGCGTCAGGGCGGCTTTCGTACCAGGTAATCGCCCTGCTGGCCAGCTGATCCGACGCTTCCCTGAACCCGTGGGCTCGGTATTCGCGAGCGGCGAACATCATCAGGGCCGCGGGTGTGTCTTCACCCTTCGAGGGTCGCCGCATGCGCTCGTTGATCAGTGCATTCATTTCGCTGACCTTCCCCATGGCGGGGAGGATCTGCGCATACTCGAAATCGGTGGCAAGCCCCAGCTGACCCTGCCTTTTTACGGCTTCCAGCTCAGCGGCAAAATCCCCGATGAGGTGCAGGGCATCGGTTCTGTCGCCCCATCCCCACCTGAGCCTGCCTTCCGGATCGGCTCTCTTCAAGGCGTCGACGGCTTCGTGAGGATGCCCGGCGAAAACGGCGTGCTCGCCGAGCCTCATCAGGAGCAATGGATCGGGTGCGAGGTCCACAATCTGTCGAACTGTCCTGTAGGCAGCATCGTGCTCGAGATTCGCATTCGCCATACAGTGCTCGACGATTAAACGATCGAGTGGTGTGAGCCGGTCTCGACCTCGATACATCCTCGCAAGCGCCGGGTGAACACTGTCGCTCGTGGTCGCGAGCCACAGAAGCGGCAGAACGAACGATGAATCAAGGGCAACCGCCTTCTCGAATTCATCGACAGCCAGCGCAGCCCCCATCCCGGCGGTACCGCCGGCCCGCGGTATGTCGGCCTCGATCCCGGCGCGGTATGCGCGGTACGCTTCATAGAGCGGAGGCGCAGTCGCCTTCCGGGCCCACGTTGCGATGAGTGGATCATTGAGCGATGCGACTCCACCGAGTATCCGCGACCTCACTTCTTCAAGAGCGACAGTGGGATTCGAGGCAACGCCTGTTACGGGACTGAGTGCGCGAACGACCCTGGAATTCCGGGCATCGAGTATCTCGGCCTGCACGAGAAGGCTGTCGCCTTCCCGATAGTATCTGCCGCGAACTATCAAACCTGCGCGCGCGCCTTCGGTGTTCTCGTTCGCGGCCCCGGTTTCGACGACTTCTGCAACGCCGGCCTGCGAAATACCCTGCCTTAGCATGTCGGACGCGAGCTTGCCGACCGGGTCGAGGGCGGCGTCGCGTGTCTGATTCTCGAAGTCCGCGACGATCACCCGCCGATCGTCATAAGCGGCCCCCCTGTCACGTCCGGCAAACCACGCAACACCACCGAACGCGGCAAGGCCAAGGATGAAGGCTGCGGCGACTGCCGTGCGCCGCGTTGGGCGTGAGACTTTGCCGCGGGTGCCAACAGATTCATATGGCGCAGTCGTAGTGGGTGTCGTTGCGCCTGATATTGCGATGGCCGAGAGCTGCTGGGCGAGCTCGTCGGCTGTCTGCCATCGGTCAGCGGGTTTCTTCTCGAGGCAGCGCATGATCACGTGCGCGAGTGCCGGCGGAACTGTTGCACGCTGTTTCGTGACGTGTTCCGGCGCGCGCGTCACCTGCGCGGCAAGGATCATCTGCGGCGAAGTGCCGGTGAACGGCGGCGCACCTGTAAGGAGCTCATACCCGACGATGCCCAGCGCGTAGATGTCCGCGCGGTGGTCAGTATTCGGGTCAGCCGACGCCTGCTCGGGCGCCATGTAGGTCGGTGTCCCGAGAGCGACGCCGGCCGAGGTGATGTTCGATTCGCTCGTGGCCTCGCTCACCGCCTTCGCAACACCGAAGTCGGCGACAACCGCAAATTTTCCCGTGAGGAGAATGTTGTCGGGCTTGATGTCGCGATGCACTACGCCGTGTTCGTGTGCGTATGCAAGAGCGAGCGCCGAGTCACGCAGTATCCACGCGACGTCAGCCACCGGGAACTCACCGGCTCGAAGCAGCCGCGCGCGCAGTGACTCGCCTTCGATGAGCGGCATCACGTAATACAGCAGGTCGCCGCGTGAGCCGGCGCTCAGGAGTGGAACGATGTGCGGATGCTGAAGGGATGCCGCGAGCTGGATCTCCCGCCGGAATCGCGCGACGTTCACGGAGGCTGCGGTCTCCGGCGGGAGCACCTTTATCACGACCTTCCGGGCGAGAGCGACCTCCTCGGCCACGAACACGCGGGACATACCGCCGGGAAGCTCGCGCTCGAGCCGGTAGTTGTCGCCGAGCACCTCCTGGAGCTGCTCGCGCAGGTCGGTCATTCGTGTAGGCTCACGGGGCTTCTAATGTAGTGGAAACCCCCGTTCCGGTGGGGACCAATTGGTCCCGGCTCACTAACGCTGCCGCTGAAGAAGAACGGAAAGTTTTCCAAGAACCTCGTCCGTGACATCCTCAGGCAGATCGCAGATGCGCGTAGCGCGATGCGCTTTCCAGTCAAGGCTCCGAACCTGATCGGCGAGTATCGATCCGCTCAGGGGTAGCCCGTCCGGGATTGCGACCTCGAACGGATACCCTTTGACCTGACTCGTAATCGGGCAGAGAATCGCAAGGCTCGCTTTGCCGTTGTAGCCTCGGGGCGAAAGCACCAGCGCCGGCCGGCGTCCTGCCTGCTCATGACCGGCCTGCGGATCGAACGTGAGCCAGACGGCTTCCCCGCGTTCCGGGACATAGGAACGACGCCTGGCAGGAGTCACCAGGTTTCCCTGCCAGTGGGTTCGCCCCAGACGAGCTCACGATGTGCATTTGCCGGCGTGATACTCGCGACCAGGTGACCGAGTGTCCATTCCCTTCTCGCGGCAGCTACGACGATCCGGCCATCCTCTACCGAGATGTTGACGCTGGAGTCCTCGGCGATGTCCGCCTCCTCGGCGAATGCCTTGGGAATCCGGATCGCGAGACTGTTGCCCCACTTCTGCACCTTTGAAACCATTCTGCCGTACTCCGG
>JBBQZF010000163.1:0-6716 GCA_038208015.1 Gemmatimonadales bacterium | reverse complement strand
TGGCGTCACCGAGGCGTTCGACGAGCCACTTACAAAGGCTCAGGTTCTGGCTATCGTCGGGCCGTTCCTGGCGTAGCGATGGCGCCGGGGGACCGTTTCCTCGCGGAGCGGTCCTTCCGGCGACACTCTCATTACCTCGATTAACACGATGCAACGGAACAATCGACTACTACTGGCGGGCCTGATGGTGTTGACTGTGGCCTGCCAGGCGAAGGATGCCAGTGACGCAATGACCGATACGACCTCAGGGATGAATACGGGCATGACAACTGACGCAGTCGCGCCGATGGCCGCGCCGGACGCAGAGATGAAGGCCGTTCTAGATCAGCTTGGCACGATGGGCGGCAAGCCGATCGAAACGTTGACGGCGGCAGAAGCTCGAAAGCAGCCGACACCGGCGGACGCGGCAATGGCGGTGATGAAGGCCCAGGGTAAGCCGACTGCGCCCGATCCCGCGGTCAGGTCTGTCGACAGGACGATTCAGACAGCTGGAGGCACGCTGCCTGTTCGTGTCTACACTCCCGTGGCCGGAACCGCGCCGTTTCCAGTGGTCGTCTATTATCACGGCGGCGGATGGGTAATCGCTGACAAGCAGGTATACGATGCCGGTGCAAGGGGACTCGCCAAGGCGGCTGGAGCCGTTGTCATCTCAGTAGACTACCGGCAAGGGCCCGAGAACAGATTTCCTGCGGCACACGACGACGCGTACGCCACATACGAGTGGGCACTGGCTAACGCGGCATCGCTGAAGGGGGATCCGAAGAAGATCGCGCTGGCTGGTGAGAGCGCAGGTGGTGGACTCGCGGTCGCCACTGCTATCATGGCCCGGGACAGGAAGGCGCAGATGCCGGTGGCAATCGTCTCCGTCTATCCAATCGCTGGTACCGACACGGCGACTCCTTCATACAGGGAGAACGCCAATGCGAAGCCGCTCAGCAGGGCGATGATGAGCTGGTTCTTCGACAACTACCTGAACGGACCCCAGGATCGCAGCGACCCGAGAGTGAACCTCGTCGCTGCCAACCTCGCGGGACTTCCGGCAACGACGATCATCAATGCGCAGATCGATCCGCTTCGCTCGGATGGGGAGCTGCTGGCGCAGAAGATGAGAGATGCAGGGGTTACCGTGGAGCAGCGGACCTACGAGAACGTAACGCACGAATTCTTCGGTATGGCGGCGATAGTGTCTAAGGCAATGGCCGCACAGCAGATGGCAGGAGATGCGCTCAAGGCTGCGTTCGCCAGGTAGACTGGGGACTCACCACCTAAGAGTGAAATGGGGGCCCAAAGGCCCCCGTTTCTGTATTCCGGGCTGAGGAACTCTCACGGCGTCCAGTATATTTCCCGCATGCAGGCTTCAGAGATAAGACGCAGATTCCTCGAGTACTTCGAGCGCCACGAGCACGCCGTGCGCCCGAGCAGCTCCCTGGTACCGGCAGACGATCCGACCCTGCTATTCACGAACGCGGGAATGGTCCCGTTCAAGCGCGTGTTCCTCGGCCTCGACACGCCGGAGTTCGGCAACCGCGCCACGACCTCCCAGAAATGCGTCAGGGCCGGCGGGAAACACAACGACCTCGAGCAGGTGGGCCATACCGCGCGGCACCACACCTTCTTCGAGATGCTCGGAAACTTCTCCTTCGGCGATTACTTCAAGAAGGACGCGATCCGCTTCGCCTGGGAGTTCCTCACCGAAGACCTCAAGCTGGACCCCGCCCACCTCAGTGTCACGGTGTTCGAGGAGGACGACGAAGCCCGCAAGCTCTGGCACGAAGTGACAGGTCTCGCCGAGTCGCGCATCTACGGGCTCGGCGCACACGACAACTTCTGGCAGATGGCCGACACCGGCCCATGCGGCCCGTGCTCCGAGATCTACGTCGACCTCGCGCACGTTGCGAATGACTGGCGATTTCGTGCTGACGCAAGCGGTGAATGGACGGAGCTCGATCGAACCGAGTTCTCCCGCGATGCGTTCGTCGAAGGGGCAGAGGCAGGGCGCTTCCTCGAAATATGGAACCTCGTCTTCATGCAGTTCGACAGGCAGGAGGACGGCACGCTCGTGCCACTCCCAAAGCCCTCTGTCGATACAGGCATGGGACTCGAGCGCGTCGCCGCCGCGATGCAGGGCGTCACCAACAATTACCACACAGATCTCTTCATCGACCTGATCGAGCGACTGGAGAGAGTGTGTGGCATTCCCTATCGCGGCAGGGAATCGGACGATCGATACTGGCACGAGCTGACCGGACAGCGCGGGGAGCTTTCCGCGGCGGTCAAGCCGGGAAACCGCGTCCACGTCGATCCGGCTTCATTCAGGGTCATCGCGGATCACTCGCGCGCCGTAGCGTTCCTGCTTGCCGACGGGGTATTTCCGTCAAACGAAGGCCGTGGCTACGTCCTCCGACGCATACTCCGCCGCGCAGTGCGACACGCATGGCTCCTCGGCCGCGGGACACCGACTCTCGTGGATGTGGTGCAACGGGTCATCGAGACGATGAGCGACGTCTTCCCGGAGCTCAAACAGCGGGAGCGCCACATTCTCGACACCACCCGCGCTGAAGAGCAGAGGTTCCTCGCGACGATCGACGGAGGAATGAAGCGCTTCGACGAGCTCGCGCCGGAGAACAGCACGCAGGGATCGACCGCGTTCACCGGGACGATCTCCGGCGACGACGTCTTCAAGCTCTACGACACCTTCGGTTTCCCGATCGACCTCACCGAGCTGATGGCGCGCGAGCGGGGTTACACGATCGACCTCGCCGGGTTCGAGGCGTCCCTCACGGCTCAGCGTGAACAGTCGCAGCGCGAGCGGAAGTCCAGGAAGATCGGAGTTTCCGCAGACGATCTCGCTGACACATCCTGGATGCCGCAGGAGCCGGTGACATTCGTCGGCTACGACACAATCGAAACCGATACAGTCGTGACGGCCTTCAGGAAGCTCCCCGCGGGCCGCGCGGCTGTAATGCTGCGGGAGACTCCGTTCTATGTCGAGTCCGGCGGACAGGTCTCTGATCGTGGAACTGTCGTCGGTGAAGGATGGTCGCTGGAGGTTGACGAGGTGCGGCGGATCGACGGAAAGCCCACCGTCATAGGCAACGCGGAAGGGGAGATCAGGGCCGGCCCCGTCAAAGCCACGATCCCGAGGGACGTGCGTCTCGACACTGAGCGAAACCACACGGCAACGCACCTCCTTCACGCTGCGCTTCGCACCGTGCTCGGCGAACATGTCCATCAGGCCGGCTCGCTAGTCGCGCCTGACCGGCTGAGATTCGACTTCACGCATCACGGCCCGATGACCGAGCCGCAGATCCAGGAAGTGGAGGACATGGCGAACCGCGGAATTCTCGCGGCGTTGCAGCTCGACATCACCCAGCGCTCCTACACCGAGGCCGTATCGGCAGGCGCGATGGCGCTCTTCGGCGAGAAGTACGGAGACGTCGTCAGGGTCGTGTCGATTCCGGGGATATCGGCGGAGCTTTGCGGCGGCACTCACGTTCGCAACACGGCGGAAATCGCGCTGTTCCAGATTCTCAGCGAGACTGGGGTGGCGGCAGGCGTCCGCCGCATCGAAGCTCTCACCGGCCCGCGCGCCTACGACGCAGTCAACGCGCGCAAGCGCACGCTTCGCGATGTTGCCGGCCTGCTTCGCTCTTCTCCGGATGCGGTGGTGAAGCGGCTCCAGGGCCTGCTCGATGAACGCCGCACGCTCGAGAAGAAACTTGACGAAGCTGTGAAGGGCGGGGGCTCGGCGGGTATCCAGCCGCTGCTGGATCGCGCGGTGAGTGTTGACGGAGTGCGGGTGATATCGGCAGCCGTTCCCGCCGTCGACATGAAGTCGCTCCAGGGACTTGGCGACATCCTTCGCGAGAAGATGCAGAGCGGCGTGGCCGTGCTGTCAGCATCGTTCGACGATGGCAAGAGCTCGCTCCTGGCCATAGTGACCGACGACCTGCGCGACCGCGGCTTGCGCGCCGACACGATCATCCGTGACGTGGCCGCTGTCGCCGGGGGGCGGGGAGGCGGAAAGCCGCACATGGCGCAAGCTGGAATCCCGGACGCTGGCAGGCTACCCGACGCGCTCGCCGCAGTAGAGGGCGTGGTAAGGGCGCAGCTCGCGGGGAGCAACGGAAGCTGAGGCGCGCAACTCCGGGCCGTCAGTGATCGATGTAGGTGAATGGCTGGCATCACGCTCGCCGGCGCCTCCATCAGATCTCTCGGAGCGAATCATCGGCGTTGTGGGCGCTCAGACATGTGCCGATGAAGCGGCGATGGCCGAGCTGTTCATCAGGAGGGCGGCGGATCTTCTTGGTACGCTGCGCGATGACCGCGCAGGGGCGTTCGATCTTCTTACGGCCGACGCGCTGATAACCTATGCGATGGAAGCTTCTGCGAACAACGAGGAGAACCTCGAGACCGCTGCCCGGCTGGCGATGCAGGTGATCGGCGCCATACCCGGTCGCGGTGGGCAGGCATGATAGTCATCATCTTCACCGGCGGGACTATCGCGATGCGCAACGATCCCGGCGGACCGGGAACCGTGCCGTCGCTGAATGCCGACGAGATCCTTGCAGCGACACGCGGAATACGTGCGGTTACAGGCGTAGAGACAGAAGAGTGGGGCTCATATCCGGGCCCGCACATGACGGTTGAGCGGATGTGGGCGCTGCGCAACAGAATTCGCGAGCACATTGCAAGGCCGGAGGTGACGGGCGTCGTCGTCACCCACGGAACAGATACGCTCGAGGAAAGCGCATATCTCGTCGCGCGATCGCTGCCCGCCGAGAAGCCGGTGGTATTCACCGGCGCGATGCGAACTGTCAGCGACCTGGGCTGGGATGGCCCGGCCAACCTTCTCGAGTCTGTGAGAGTCGCAGCGAGTCCCGAGACCCGCGGATTCGGGGCGATGGTCGTCATAAGCGGCCAGATATTCGCGGCGCTCGACGCGACGAAAACAAACACCCATCTCCTCGATGCATTCGAGAGCCCCGGCTTCGGACCGCTGGGCGTGCTCGACGAAGGGGAGCTGATAGTGCACCGCGAAATGCCGCCGATGCCCCCTGTAATCGATCCGGCCGAGCTTGCGACGCCGGTCGACATCATCTTCGTCGCGGCGGGATCTGATGCGCGGTTGCTCGATGCTTCGCGCGAATCGGCCCGCGGAGTAGTCATCGCGGCGATGGGCCGCGGCAACGTGCCGCCTGCTCTCGTTCCCGCGATCGAGCGCTGGATCGACGAGGCAAAGCCCGTAGTGCTCACTTCGAGAACCCAGGGCGGTCGGGTCGGGCATACCTACGGATACGCCGGCGGTGGACGCCGGCTCCAGGAGCTCGGAGTGATATTCGGCGGGTACCGCCGCGCGCAGCAGGCACGCCTCGATCTCATGCTCGCACTCGGCGCAGGCATGACGATGGGCGCCATCCGCGACATGTTCAGGGACAATTGATAGAGAATCTGTCGCCCCCGCGTGTAGTGCTCGACATCGCGCGCACTCTCGAGAAAGCCGGCTTCGAGACCTGGTGCGTGGGCGGCGCCGTGCGCGACGCTCTGCTCGGGCATCCGCACCTCGACTGGGATTTCGCTACTGCGGCGCGGCCGGAGGAGGTAAGAAGGCTTTTCCCGCGCACGGTTCCAGTCGGCATCGCATTCGGGACCATCGGCGTCCTCGGCGAAGACGGCGTCATGCACGAGGTGACGACGTTCCGCCGCGATGTCAGGACTGACGGGAGGCATGCGGTAGTCGAGTTCGGCGCCACCATCGATGAGGATCTGGCGCGGCGCGATTACACGATCAATGCAATCGCGTTCGATCCGCGGACGCGGGAGGTGAAGGATCCCTTCGGCGGACGTGCTGATCTTGCCAGCAAAACGGTGCGCGCTGTAGGCGACCCCGAGGAGCGGCTGCGCGAGGACCGGCTGCGCGCTCTGAGAGCGATTCGCTTTTCTACCCGGCTCGATTTCGAGATCGAGCCGCTTACGTGGAAGGCGATTCTCGGCAGCGCTCCTCACCTCGGGAGACTTTCCGCGGAGCGCGTGAAGCAGGAGATAGAGAAAACGATGGATCAGGTGAGGTGCCCGAGCGTCGCGTTCGCGAAATGGCAGAGCTCCGGTGCATTCGGCACGCTGATCCCCGGGCTGGCCGGTGCGTCGGCGATCGAGCTCGCTACAATCGACCAGATCGCGATGCCGCTTCCCGTTCCGCCCGTCGGCACTATGGCGTCGGGGCTTCCAGTAGCGAAGGTGAACCGGCGCATTCTCCGCCTCATCGCTCTCTTTGCCGCGGCGCGGCCACCAGGCGTCCTCGAAACCCTCAAGGGTCTCAGATTCTCGAACTCGGATGCATCGTGGATTGCCGGCATCATCACCCACTGGAGCGTGCTGGCTGCGGAGATGAAGTTCGCCATGTCGAGCCAGGGTGGCCCTCTCGATCCGGTGCTCAGGAGATGGGCCGCTATGACTGGTCGCACGCGTCTTGCCTCAGTCCTGAGGCTGGCTGCCGCGCGATGGGCGGCCGAGCGTGCGGCGGGAATGGAGGCCCCTTCGGCCGCCGTCGTTCACTCGGCTTACCGGCGCGCGATTCTTGTCGCGTATCGCGATCCGGTAGAAGTGGCCGACCTGGCGATCGACGGGAGCGACCTTGCCGAGCTCGGGATTAAGGGCCCGAAGGTGGGCAGAATGTTACGAATGCTGCTTGAAACGGTTATAACTGAACCTGCGCT
>JBBQZF010000162.1:0-6812 GCA_038208015.1 Gemmatimonadales bacterium | reverse complement strand
AGGGCATTGCCTAGCTGTGGCTGGAGCCCGGCACCGCGACCTGCATCTTATCGGCGTAGTGCTCCCGGCGGTCGTCGCTCTCGATCATCCCGTCGCGAAGCACTATCACGCGACGCGCATGCGCCGCGATATCGGGCTCGTGCGTAACCATGATCACCGTCTGGCCTGCTGCCGCAAGCTCCTCGAACACCCGCATGATCTCTTCCGAAGTGCTCGAGTCGAGATTGCCCGTAGGCTCGTCGGCGAGAAGAATCGCCGGATTGTTGACGAGTGCCCGCGCGATAGCGACGCGCTGCCGCTGACCGCCCGAGAGCTCGTTCGGCCTGTGCGTGATCCGGTCCCCGAGCTGCACTCGCTCGAGCGCCCCGATCGCCCGCTTCCTGCGCTCGTCAGATGAAACTCCGGCGTAAACGAGCGGCAGCTCGACATTGTGAAGTGCCGTAGCACGGGGAAGGAGGTTGAACGTCTGGAAGACGAATCCGATCTCGCGGTTCCGAACCCGGGCCAGCTCGTCGTCCGACATCGACGAAACGAGATTGCCGCTCAGCCAGTATTCACCGGCATCTGGCGTGTCGAGACAGCCGATCAGGTTCATCAGCGTCGACTTGCCCGACCCTGACGGTCCCATGATCGCGACGTATTCGTTCCGGCGGATTGCGACATCGACGCCGCGAAGGGCCCGCACGATCTCACCGCCCATGTCATACTCGCGCTTGATGCCGCGGGTGACTATTACCCAGTCCTTCTCCGGCGCCTCGCCGGCCTTCTGCGTCACCGCCTGTCGTTCAGCAGTGACGCTCAGGGGAGTTTCTTCGGTCGTCTGCATTACGTCTTCTTCGCCTCGCTGGCCTTCTTCGTCTCGGGCGCGCTGCTCTTCACGCGCGCTCCGTCCTTGAGCTCGCGTATCGCCTGATAGGTTCCGCCGACGATGCGATCTTTCTCGTTGAGACCAGAGACCACCTCGAAGTACCTCTCGCCGGCTATACCCACCTTTACGGGCTTGAAGGTCACTTTGTTGTCGGCGGCGACTACGAAGACACCCTCGATGTCGCGCTTGCCGACCTGCGTCGTCGGCGCGGCCTTGGCCAGCGTGACCGCCCCGCTGTCGCGCTTGGCCAGCGAATCCTCACGAACCGTGAGCGCGATGATCGGAATCGACAGCACCGCCTGGCGGGTGTCGGTGATGATTTTCGCGGTGGCCGAAAAGTCCGGACGGGTCGTCGGTGGCGCGTTGAGGAGTCGTATGGTGACCTCGTAGTCGATCGCCTGGTCGGCCGGATTTCCTCCCGCCGAGCCGACTGCCCTGATCGAGCTGTTCGATATCTCCGAGACGCGGCCGATGAAAGTCGTATCCGGGAAAGCGTCGATCTGGACGACCGTCGAGTCGCCGATGGTGATGCGCGACACGTCTGTCTCGTCGACTTTCACCTTCGTCTCGAGAACGCTCATGTCACTGATCGTCAGGAGCGTCGCGGCATCCTTGTTCAGAGTTCCCATGATCGCCGTCTCGCCCTCGCGCACGTTGAGGCGCGTCACCCGGCCGCTCATCGGGGCATAGATGGTGGTTTTCGCGAGAAGGCTCTGTGCATCTCGAAGCGACGCCTGCGACTGCGCGATTCCGTTCTGTGCCGCCTCGAGCTGCGCTGCCGCGATGTCAACCTGGGTCTTGAGTTGCTCGACCTGCTCGTCGGATACGAGCGTCGGGTTCGCCCTCTTCAGCTCGAGAAGGCGGTCGTAGTTGCGGCGCGCCTGCAGCAGGCTCGGTCGCGCGCTCGCGGCCTGCGACCGTGCGCTCGCCACTGCCGCTGCCGCCCGCTCGGCGGCTGCCCGGTACTGCGAGGGATCTATCTCGAGAAGGAACTGGCCTCTTGTGACAAGATCGCCTTCCTTGACCGAGAGCCGCACGATGCGGCCGGTGATGTCGGACGCGAGATCCACCTTTAGCTGCGGCTGCACCTGCCCGCTCGCGGTCACCGAGGCGACGAGGTCACGCCGCTCGACTTCCTCCATGCGGACTTCTGTCGCCTTATTGCGCCCTTTCGCCGCGCTAAGGACTCCGACAAGAACGATCGCTATGACTATTGCGCCGCCAACTCCCCATTTCGTGCGCTTTGACATTTCGTTTCCCGTTATCTGAGTGGACGCCCGACAGCGCTTTCAAGCGCCGCGAATGCCTTGTGGTAAGCGTAAATCGCGTTGATGCGCTCACTTTCCGCGCGCTCGTATGCCGCGCGCGATTCGGTGAGATCCACGAAGTTCACCGCGCCCGCGCGATAGCGGTCTTCGGTAAACCTGAGCTCCAGCCGGGCCTTCGCCGAGTTCTGAGCCTGCAACTCGGCTGTTCTTGCCGCCGTCGTCAGCGTCAGGTAGGCCGCGGTTACGTCGGCCGTGATCGCAAGCTCGCGGGCCCGGACGTTGTACTGGGCATCCGAGCTCGCGACCTGGGCTTCCTGGACCCGCTGCTCGCGGGCGAATCCGTCGAAGATCGGCAGCGACAACGTCGCCGAGATCGAGCGCGGAGAGTTCTGGAAGTTGAACGGGAACTGCCTGTTGTCAGAGCGGAGGCGCGCCGCGTCCGCGTCGGTGAAAACGATCTGCTGGCAGCCTGCCAGGTTGTTCGGCAGGTTCAGCGCTGCTCTCACCTCTTCCTGGCGTATGCAGGACTGCTGGCCGAGAAGCGCTTCAGCACCCGCCTGCTGAACCATCAACCCCGGGTTCGCGAAAGAATAGGTGTAGCCGGAAATGCCGGTGCTCAGGCTGAGCGTCGGCGAATATTCGCTTCGCGCGCGCTTGACGTTGAGATCCGCGACCCGCTCCCGCGAGCGCATCGCGAGCACGCCGGGATTCGCTTCCCGCGCCGAAGCCAGCAGCTCGGCGAGCGGCGGCGGTTGATGAAGCGTCGTGAACTGCGTCACGAGCGTCACGTCTGCGGGCTGATCAACTCCCATCTGCTGAAAGAGCCGCAGCTTCTCGATCTCTATCTGATTGCGGGCCTGAAGAACCTGCACCTGCTGCTGCCCGACCGCGACTTCGGCGCGGGACACATCGAGCGCGGTGCCGGAGCCGACAAGCGCACGGGCCTGAGCCAGGACCAGCTGGCCCTGCGCAGCGATCAGAAGCGTATCCTGAAGATTCGCAGTCTCCATCGACTGAAGGACGGCGAGATACTGCTGGGCGACATTCGAGCGAAGCTGCTCGGCGCTTCCGGTGATATCGGCCTCGACCGCGTCACGGTTCGCGCGCTGGAGCCGCGGCGTGATGAAAGACGCCCGGCTCAGACGGTAACCGATGCCGATCTGGTACTGCGACTGGTTGATGTCCGACGTCGCGCCGAGCGCGGTGCCGCCGAAAATCTGCCGCCCGCCCTGCTGCCGCTGCGCGAAGAAGCTCGCGTCAGCGCTCGGCAGCAGCTGTCCCGTTGCCGCGCGCACCGCGGCATCCGCGCTCCGCCGATTGTTGATCGTCGAGAGGTGAATCGGGTTGTTACGAATGGCAATATTTATCGCGCCCTGCATTGACAGGGGTGTCCCCTGGCCAGCAGGCATGGCTGTCGTGGACTGGGCGGCTGCAATGCCCGGGACCGCGAGCGCCACGATGAGGCACAAACGCTTAGTCATTTTTGTGGTGATGGTGGATTCACTGTGTCATACGGGAGTCCTGGAGAACGGGTTTCATTCATTTCAACCCGATGCTGCCGGAGCGAGAAAGATCCGGTCACTGATCCGAGACCTGATTCTTTCATAGAGAATTCGGCCCTTCTCGGCCGATGCGAGCGAGGGCCTTCCGATGGAGCCCGCGCTCGAGGCCGGAACCTTGAGCGACCCGCGGCGGTAACGCCTGAGCTCTTCGCGTGACATCATATAGTCACGGGCAAGCTCGAGGTGTACCATCTCGGGAGCGAGGTGGAGCATTATCGAAGTGTCGACCTCGTCGCCGTGCATTGCCTCTGTCTGCCCCTCGAGCAGCTCGGAAAGATTCACGGCATAGACGTCGACTACACGCACCCGCGCGCCCGCAGTGATCACTGTCGCGAGCGCTTCCTGGTGCGGATCGTGAGCATGCGCGGTAAGAAGAATGAATTCCTTGAACCCGGTACCTTCCCAGGAGTCGAGCAGATCGTTGAGCATCCGATGCAGAGTCTTCTTGCGGACGGAGGCGTTCCCGGTAAACCCGCGCTCCGAGTCAACGTTCACGCCGTACTCCACCGCGGGGGCGCGCAGCACGCCGAATTCCGCCGACAGGTCGTCGGCAAGTCGCTCGGCGATGTACGTCGCGGTCCCGAGGGGCAGGTGAGGCCCGTGCTGCTCGCAGGTCCCGACCGGGATGATCAGCCGCGGATCGTCGGCCATCGCGGCCTCGATCTGCATCGGAATCAGATCCTTGATCCTGAGCGGCGCATTCTGCGGCAGCGGGACTAGTGCCGCGTGGGGAGCCGGCCGTTGGAAAGGTTCGTCGGTTGCGTGGAGGGGCGGTGATTTCGAGTTCATTCAGAGAGTACGGCGATTAGGATCGTGAGTCGCTCAGGCATGGCGGCACTCGTCGCGGGCGTGGCCGTCGTGCTCCTCGCGTACTGGCTGCGCGATCCGCTCATACCTTATGGAAGCGAATCCCCCGGCGCCAGCGGTTTTTCGAGGGATTCCTCAGTGTCCGACAATGCTGCCGGCAGGCGGTCAGACGCCATCCGGGCGATCAGTTCCGCAGTGACGGCGGAACAGCAGAGGCTTGCCTCCATCGCCACTGCGGCGCTCGAGTCACCGGCAGAGCCGGCCAACGCTTTCGCCTATCTTGGAAAGTTACCCGTTTCCCGCGACGAAGGGGTGGTTTTGATGGAGGGCGGGCAGGCCCTGGCGTGGGCGGGGCAATTGCGCGCCGATCCCTCCATGACTGTGCCGGGGACGTGGGTGACCTTCGATGAGTTCTACGTCGGGCTTCACGTCGTCGCCGAGAAGGGGGCACGGCGGTCGGTGGCTACTTCGCTCCTTCATGCCGAACCACCGGCCGACGAGATCGCGCCAACACTCCAGTCCCGGATTTCCGAGAGGCACCTCGTCGATGACTTCCGGTTCGGGCCCGCCACAGATACGGCCGCCGGAAGCCTCATCACGACGCACGACGGCCGGCCGATCGTTCGCGTCGACGCGACGCCCGTTCCACCAGAGCAGGTTCGATTCCTGTCCGCGGCAAAGGCGCGTGGCCGGGGCGTGGCTCTGCTGGGTCTCGTGACAGTCCTGATGATCGCAGCCGGATGGTCGGACCGCAGGAAGCTCGAGCGTCGCGTGTTCACGCTGGTCGTCGCCGGAATCGCCGTCGCACTGATTCCGTGGAACAACTTCTCGAATTTCTCCACCGCGTTCGACCCTGCCTACTTCTACTCGCCGCTGCTCGAACCATTCAGCGCGAACGCCGGGTCGCTCGCGATGCTCGCGTCGCTCCTGCTGCTGGTCGTAATCGCGGTCATACGGGCTGGGAGGAAGCGCATTCCGCCGGTAGCCGCCGGCATCGCATCGATTGCGCTGGTGACCGCCGGGGCGTATGCCGCGCGAGTTCTTGCCGGGGGCATTGCGCTGCCGTTCATCGGGTCGACCGCGACTCTCTGGCTGCAGTGGCAGCTGCCCCTCTTCCTCCTGATGTTCGCCTCGTGGCTCGCCGCTGCATGGCTGGCACGGATCGCTCTCGCGCATCGCCCGCTCGTTTCGCTTCGCACCGCGGCGATAATCGCATTGGCCGCAGGCGCCACGTCGTCGTTCTTTGTGTGGAATGTCACAACCGAGCAGCGCCTTCAGCTCGCGATGCGGGACGTCGCCGGACTCGAGCGCGCGGATGTCGAGACTGGAATGCTGCTCACGCGTTTCGGCCAGGAGCTGGCCGCGTACGACTCGCCCGGCACACGCGCTGATCTCCTCAAGCGATATGCTGTCTCAGACCTCGCGGCCGCGGAGGTTCAGGTGTCGCTTTCGCTGTGGAACGATTCAGGCGCGCCATACGGGACACTCAACCTCGCAGCCCTTCGTTACGACCCGGAGGACCTTGCCGAAGCTGTTGCGGCTGCCGACACGGCTGCCGGCCCCGTTCTCATACAGATGATAGGCCCGGCGGGCCGCCAGGTCATTCTCGTAGTTGCTCACAGGGAAGGCGGTTACACAGCGGTTCTTGCGTCACCACGGACCCGCCTTGTCGCCCAGGACCCGTACGCCGCATTGCTTGGCTTTGCGCAGCCTGACCAGACCGAGCCGCCGTATGTCCTCACGCTCACCGATGTCAGTCGCCGCGCAGCAGCACAGCCGGGCAGGATGACCTGGCGGCGCTTCGGCACCGAGTGGCACGGCGACCAGATCGTCGAGACGTCGATGGGACCCGCGCGCGCTCACGTCGAAGTTGACATCCGGTCATGGGGCACGCGACTCGTGCGGGCGTCGCTGATACTGATCTTCAATCTCGGCTTTGCCGGAATTCTGTGGGCGCTGGGCGCGATGGCTGAAGGCGGGTTCTTCAGGTGGCTGAGGAGCCGCGGGTCGAGGTGGCTCCGCAGCTATCGCGGCCGTCTCACTCTGGCGCTTTTTACGTTTTTCGTGGTTCCCGCTGTGGCGTTCGCTGGGTGGTCATATCAGAGGCTTCGCGGTGACGACAGAAATGTCAGGGAGCTGCTGGTCCGCGAGACGCTTCACGCGGCGGCGGGCGAGGATCCGCTCGCGCCGCCCCACGAGCACGTCGACGGCGGAACGCCTCTCTTCATGTATACGCGGGCGGTGTTGACGAGCAGCACTGATTCGCTCTTCGCCATGATAGCGCCGCCCGGGCGGATGCTGCCCCCG
>JBBQZF010000161.1:0-6906 GCA_038208015.1 Gemmatimonadales bacterium | reverse complement strand
ATACAACTCGACAGTTCAGTTGAGCGAGTACTCGTTCAGGCAGTGGATCGCGTGGGGAACTCGAGTGCTGCCGCGGAATGGCGGCGCTGAGTCATCAGGGGTCACCGACGAGCGGACGTCCGGGCAGTGCCATTCTCTGGTAAAAATCGTTGGTGAAGATCTGCACCACCCTCACGGCCCATTTCGCGCAGCCGGCGCTGAGGCACCGATCGGGGAACCACGGACGGCTCGCTGACACCAGCGGGCTCGGCGGGAACGCATCCTTCAGGCGAGCCTCGAGCTCCTGCTGCCGTCCCTGGCTGTCTTCCCAGCTCGCCCCGTAGCTCAGCAGCGCACCGCGCAGTCGAACGAGACAATCCGCCTCGGCGAACGGCGTAACGTCTTCGTTGTACGGATCCGCATCAGTGACAGAGAGGGCGATCTGGTATTTCTGGAGGACCGGGGATCTCACAATCTGGGGCCATGCGTTGACGAGCAGCGCCAGCTCGTGCCTGAGATGTGAATCTTCTGAGTGGGTGACCTTCTGAAGCTCGAGATACAGCTCGTTGATCGATGCCTCGAGAAACGCGGCGGATGAAAGCACGGCGGCAGTTATGTTCGCGCGGTACTTCCATTTCTCCTCGGGCGGGATGTCTCCGAGCTCTCCCTGCTCGATCGTCGCGGCTCCCTCCGCGAAGTTGTGAGCGGAGATGATGTGGTGACGCGAGAGCCTGTCGCGGCTCCATGTTGCGTCCTCCCCCGCATAGCCAGCGCGGCCTCCTCTTGGCGCGCTCGTACGATCAGGCAGGGGCCGCCGGTCGATCTCGAACTCCCGAGTCTCGGTGTCGTCGTTGGCCAGCCCGACCCTTCGGCGGCGATCGCCTCCCTTTAGTGACATCTGCCGCCGGAGCGGTCCCATACGCGGCCGCCGACCTCGAGAAAGGCAGTGCGATACTCAGAAGGGCCGAGTGTGATCTTGAGGACTCCAAACCGGCCCTGAATACGTTCCATTGAGTGCTCCGACGGCGGTGGCGGCCTCGACCCGAACCGCGAGCTGAACCCCCTGAGGGTCGCCCCGCCGGTGCCGACAAGTATCTGCTCGATTCCCCTCACGGTGTCACGCACGCCTGCCGGGTTCATCGGCTCGAATCGCTCGTAATGGTGATCATGTCCGCTAAGGACGAGGTCGACGTTTGCGTCATAAAGGATCTCCCAGATCGGCCGCATCTTCGGATCCCCCTGCCTGTATGCGGAGCTGAACAGCGGGCGGTGGAAATATGCGACCGTGCAGAGCTTGTTGTTCGCGGCGAGATCCTTCTTCAACCACTCTTCCTGCGCACCTATTTCTTCCCGCCGCCCCTCGGCGGCCAGCTCGCTGTTGAGGACAACCGCGTGCCAGTCACCAATGTCGTAGCTGTAGTAACCCTTGAACGGCTCGCCGGCCCTCCGCCCGAAGTAGCGGTAGTAGGGCGCGCCTCGTCCCGACTGCCAGTCGTGATTGCCGATGGCGGGGCGCACAAGCTTCATGATTCCCTTCTTCGGGTCGCCCCACGAGGGCGTGAAGCACCGGCGGAGCTGCCTGTCAGTGGCCACAGGATAGGCGTGATCGCCGAGCGTGAATACGACCGTCTCGACATTCGCCGCCGCGTTTTCCTTGAGGACGCTGTCGACGAGCCGGGCTGTGCCTTCGTCACCGATGTTGCCGCAGTCGGCGATGTCGCCGGCTCCGATCAGCACCGCCGCGCCGGCAAGCGCGATCTCGCGCGCCGGCGCGTCGCCCAGTGGTGGCGAGGTCTGCAACCCGAAATTGCACCCGTTGCAGCCGAGCGCAAAGATCGGAACTCCGATCCACCAGAGAATGCTGTTTCTAGCGTTCATTCAGTCCTTGTCCGCAGTAGTCGACTGTCAGAGTCAGCAGTAGTCGACTGTCAGAGTCCGCAGTACGTTCGCAGTCCGCAGTCAGTGAGGACTGCGTCCTTGTTCCTCTGTCCTAAAATGCAAATCCGAGGCTAGTAATCCATCTCCTGTCCGGATTATCAGTTGCGATCACGGTGACGTTGGTGCCCGGGTTTATTACACCGATCCAGACTCCGCCTCCGCTCCCGCGATGCCATCCTCCGGGTGATTCGCCGTCGAAATACACCCGCGCGACATCCGTGAATCCGAGCGCGCCGACATCGAGTGGTAAGACAAGCGGAAACTTCGCGATCGGAAGCCGGATCTCAGCGGTTCCGTGCAGCGATGCATCGCCAGCGTAGCGTTGCCTTCGCTCGGTGCGGAGCGAGCCCGACCCGCCGATGAATGCCGCGTCGAACCACGGAAAATCGCCGAACAGCTTCTGGCCGCCGGCTCGGAGCGCTATTACCGGCCGCGTCAAAAAAGGCAGCGTGAGGTAACTCGTCGCCACCGCGGCAACGTTATCGTAAGTCCCGTCGACATCCCACATGGACGGGAACACGCTGCCGGTCAGCTCGACCGTTCCCCAGAGCGGCGGAGTTACGCTTCCCTTGAAGTCTACACCACCGCGATTCCGTCCCGTGTCTGCCGCCATGCGGGTGTCATGAAAGAGCCGCACCTGCAACCCCGCCTGGCCAAACCGGCGGAAACCGTACGGACGAACCGACGATATGAAGCGGGACTCGCTGCTGTCCGCGACGGTGTAGCGCACGACTGGCCCGACTGAGACGTCGCTGCGCGGCCCGAACGTATACCCGAACGACGGATTGAACAGGTACTGAGTCTGGTTGACGCGGTAGTACTTCGAGTCAGCGTCAGGAAGGGGGGTGCTGGCTGGAAGCGGGCAGACCACGCAGGGAGAATCGATCTGTGTCAGTACCTGATTGCCGAATCCACGAAAATCAGCGACGGCGATCTGCGACATCCGCGTCTCTGACGACCAGTGGAAGCCTGTGCTCTCGAACCGGTTGTCGGTCTCGAAGCCGACCTCAAAGCCCTGAACGCCGGTCGAATACGCGACGTCGAGCGACTGCATGCTCGCGTAAGGCGCCTTCCTGAACGCGTACTTCGTGCGCGAGACGCCGATCTTCGGGGTGAAACCAAGCCCGTATCCCGTCCTGAATCCAAGCGTCGGGCCGATCCGGGTTCCGCGGTCGCGCGACGCTTCGACCTCCATGCTGTATATCCGGAGCACCGGTACCCGGTTGAATGGAAGCGCGGGCTCGTCATTGTCTTCCTCGACCGCCTCGCCGACCTCGTACTTGATGCCCGAGACCTTGCCGTTGTCGTAGAGCCGAGTCGGGTTCGCGCGTCCGCCAACTGTAGACTGATCGCTCAGGCGGTTGTCGCCATTTCCGCCGATGATGCGAACCATAATGCTTGACTGCGCGCTTCCCGTGACGCTTGCAACGTCGTCACCATCGTGCAGGTAAAGCCGGATCTCCCGCGTCTCGCCCGCGTTGAACCGCCGGTTATAGTAGGGAGCCTTGTTCTTTTCCTGAAGCGTTATCGTGACGTAGCCCTCACCCCGCTCGACTATCGCGGTTTCATCCGCGTCCGCGGCGTGAAGATCGACTATGCTCGCCATGTAGGCGTAGTAGTCATCGGCTCCATCCTCGAGCGCATCGCGTCGCGCCTTGAGCTTGCTGAGGATCTCACGGTTCGACTCGCCGAATTCCGGCGGCTGCCGCGACATTGCCGCTTCAAGTACGTCGTCGGTTACGGCCGCCTTGACGTGCGCCACCGCCGAGTCCCACGCGGGTTTCTCGAGCCCGTTCAACAGGCGCCTCTCGAACTCGACGCCGTTGTCGAATAGATCCTGGGGTCTTGGAAACGTGTTCTCGAACCTGACGAGCGTCGGCGCCGCCGCCCGGCCAAGACCGACGAGGAAACCCCGATAGTCGATGAACGCCTTGTCCCTGTCGCGCGGAATCGGCTCCCACAAGCCGCCTTCCTCCATGCGCGCCCATTTCCACTGGCCCGCATGCCTGTCATTGTCGTTGAGAAGCATGTCGACGAGAACGGCACGAAGGAAAGTGCGCGGATTCACGATGTCGTCGGGGCTCTTGTTGATGCGCTCGAGCAGATCATCGCTGTTCTCGATATTGTCTGCTCCCGCGAACGCCGCTGAGGGCCTGTCGTCGGGATCATCCGGAGTTTCCTCGATCGCGCCAAGCACTCCGGCAAACTCTTTCCTGAATTCGCCGAGGGCGGGGTCGTCGGGCATCGCAACAAGCACTGCGGGCGCGTGAAGGATCCCGACGGCGGCAAGAATCGGCGAGGCCGATACCGGCGCTGTCGGATGTGAAGCGCTTCGCGCATCCATCACCGCGTTCCAGATGACGGTTCCCCTGAAATTGTCCGGCAGGTCGAGCAGCGACTTGTACACCGGCCTGAACGTCCACTCCTTGCCATCGGCGCCAAGGAATTTCAGCGAGCGCGTCTGCTTGCCGCCGCCGGTTTCGGTTGGCTTGAGACCGCCAGCGAAATCAGCCAGGTCGAGCACCGGCACCTTGACCGGAGTCGACCATACATCGCGGTAATTGTCGCCTAAGAGAAAGCGGTGAAACGGGCCTTTGTCGTATTTCTCGTACGGAACGAGCGTAACACTGTCCTTCGCTCGAATCGGCGGCAGGGTCTGGGCAAGGGTGAGGGATGGCGCGACAATCGCAGCCGCCGCTAACGCGGCGCCCGCTACCGCCAGCGCGCGACGAGAAAAGCTCATAACCGAAACTCTCAAAATGTCTGTTAGTTCGAGGCGGTCGTTTGCGCCGAGTCAGCGGTATCCGAAGCTGCCGCGCGCACGCCTCCTGTAATGCCGGTCCATGAATAGAGAGCGATCTCTCCCGGCCGACTCACGCCCTCACTCGCCACGATGAGAATGCCATCGGGTGTGATCGCCACTCCTTCAGGCTGCTCTGGATCGCCGGGCAGCGGCAGGGATCTCACGACCTCCCACTGCGGCGTGAACTCGATCAGGGCCTTCTCGGGGCCGGAAATAACAATGAAATTGCCGGTCTGCGGGTCTATGGTCATGTCCGACGGCCGTAACCTCTTCCAGTCGTTTTCGCCAATCGCCACAGCCAGCGGCACCGTGATGCGCTCAACCAACGGCTCTCCCCCGGCCTGCCTGAGCCACCGGTAGATCAACATCTGGTCACGGTCGCTCTTCTTGTATATCTCCTTGCACGGCATCAGGAACGCGCCGGTTCCCGCTTCGATCTCGAGGCTCTCGAACTCGCACTCCTTCCCGAGCTTCGTGTCGTGCTTCGTGAACGGGACACTCGCGCGATCCTCGCCTTCGCGGAACTGGTAGACATCTCCGTTGCTGACAAGCATGAAGATGTCGCTCCCCGAAACGGCTATTGCCTCGAAATCCGCCGCGATGCCGTTCTTACCGATGGAGAACCACTTCAGGATCACGCCCTTCAACGGGTCTATCACATAGATCCGCCCTCGTTGATCGTTGTGCGCCAGGATGTTCCCGTTCTCGAGAAGGGCAAGCCCCGAGATCTCGAGAAGCACCGGAGGCATGCGCCATTTTGCGATCGGCGCACTGCCATCACCCTGTATAGCGGCGGCGAGTCGCTGCCGGGCCGCCTGCTCCCGGGATTCGAGCGAAGGCGCAAGCTTCGGCTCGGACCCGCAAGCCCCGAGCGCCACGCCGGCAAGACTGAGTAAAAGGAAAGCCTGAATCACGTCTTGAGACCCACCTGTTCCTCCACCGACTCCCGGCTCTCGAGATCGGCCGACTCGATCCGGTCACCAGCCTCATCGCGAACCGCAGTGAGAAACTCGTCGCGCGAAACGAGCTTCTTCAGCTTCACAAGGTAGTAGATCTCCGACGGCTTTCCGGTGTGGGTGACGACCTCGTCGAGCCGCCACCGCTTTGCATGCCTGTCGAGCACCCGCTCCACGAGCTCCTGCGCGTCACCAACGTGGTCGCTCATGAGCGACAGCACGCTGGTGTACCTCGCCTTCTTCTGGTCCGGCCCGCCGAGCGCATCACTCACCCGCTCGAAGCGCTTGGCGAGCTTGCTCGCATCCCTCGGCGTGAGCGAAAGCACAAGATCACGGTCGGGAACCGCGTCGTACTCGCTCGTCATCGCAAGACTGTTGAGCGGCCCGGACCAGCGCGAAGCCGCAGTCGGCGTAAGGACATTGCGGCCATAATCGGAACGCCACGTCCACATCATCACGAAATTGAAGACGATCGTCAGCACAGCTCCCACGGCGAGCGTTTGAACTCCGGCAGCGAATCCGACCGCGATCGCGAGAAAGATGTAAACGACATCCCGCGTATCTCGCAGATTCGCCCTGAAGCGAACTGCCGCCACGACGCCGGCGAGGGAGAACGCCAGGGCAAGGCTGTCGCGAACTATCAGAACTATGCCGGCTACCACCAGTGGAAGGATGATCAGCGTCTGGACAACTGCCTGACTGTGTCCGGGAACGTGCCGCGCGGCCATGTAGACCCATGACACAGGCATCATCAGAAGCATTGTGCCGACGAGAATCAGCGCCGTGGTGAGGAAAATGCCGGCCAGCGACGTCTCATCGATCGCGCCAGCGCCGACGGTTGACGCAGAAGCGCCGCTCAGCGCGTCCTGAAGCACAACGGGCCCCGCAGGTACCGTCGAGGCGTCCATTCCCTTGCCGAGCAGAAAGTGATCGGCCTGGGGCAGGAAGTGATGAAGCAGGTAGAAAAGCAGCCCGAGAAAGGCGTAATACGCTAACAGCCGCCTTATTGGTCTGTCGGACCCAAGTGTCAGTACATCAATGATTTGCGTCAACGAACGCATTTACGCTCCTGATCGGGTTTGCGCGTCACCACGAAAGGCCACACCATGCGCCTCATATTCAACCGCGCCTATTTATAGTAGTGAAAGGTTCCATTCGCCATGCCGGGGTCACAATTCTCCTGCGTACGCCTGCAATGGAAGAATGATACCCGCCGGCTGCCCGGATGCC
>JBBQZF010000160.1:0-6914 GCA_038208015.1 Gemmatimonadales bacterium | reverse complement strand
GTTCGATTCTCTTCTCGAGAAGCTTGGCGACGAGCCGGTCGCGATCTCGTCAATCACCGCATCCGAGCTGCTCCACGGATGCTACAGGGCTGCCGATGCCGGCATCCGCGAGCGGCGGTCGGCATTTGTCGACGCGCTCCTCGATCTCATTCCGGTGTTGTCGTTCGGGCTCCCGGAGGCGAGGAGGCATGCCGCCCTCTGGGCGGAGCTGGTTCGCGGAGGAGGCACGGTGGGGCCGCACGACCTGATTATCGGCGCGACGGCGATCGCGCGTGGTTTCTCGCTCGCGACGCTCAACAGTCGCGAGTTCGCGCGAATCCCCGGACTGCGGCTCGTGGATCTCGACCCGTTCGCCCTCTGACTCATGAAGGCCTGGCGCTGCAAGGCAGTTCTCGAGTCCTCTCGTCCGCGCCCTCCCGTTGAGGCCCGTGACGTGCGATTTTCCTGATCCCATGGCCGCTCCCGCAACACAACCTCTGATCCTCGATCCTGCCGAGCTCGAGGTCACCCGCATCCGCGCGCTTCGTGGCCCCAACTACTGGCGGCTCGCGCCGGTTATTGCGTGCGACGTCCGGCTCGGCGCCCTCGAGAGCGTAACCTCGACCGAAGTACCGGGCCTGATCGACAAGCTGATCGAGGCGATGCCCTCGCTTCACACGCACAAGTGCTCACGGAACAAGCCAGGCGGATTCGTCGAGCGGCTCCACGAAGGGACTCACATCCCTCACATGCTCGAGCACCTCGCGCTCGAGCTTCAGTCCCTCATCGGCAATGAAGTCTCGTACGGCCGGGTCGTGCCGTCTGGTGACGAAGGCGTGTGGTGGCTCATCGTCGAATACCAGGAAGAGCAGGTTGGAATTCGCGCGATGAAGGACGCGGTTCGCATAATGCGCGCGTGCATTGCCGGCGAGGAGTTCGACCTCGACCCGATAATCGACGATCTCCTTTCCCTCTTCGAGTCATCCCGGCTCGGGCCGTCGACTGGAGCGATAGTAGAGGAGGCGCGCCGCCGCGGAATTCCGGTCCGCCGCCTCAACAACTACTCCCTCGTTCAGCTCGGGCTCGGCCGCAATCTTCACCGCATTCAGGCGACACTCACCGATCGTACCAGTGCGATAGGAGTCGAGATCGCGCAGGACAAGGACGACACGAAGCGGGTTCTCGAGAACATCGGCCTTCCCGTCCCGAAGGGAGATGTCGTAAGAACCGTCGACGGCGCGGTCGAAGTTGCCGGGGAAATCGGTTATCCGGTCATCCTCAAGCCGATAGCCGCGAACCACGGCCGCGGAATATCGGGACGCATCGGCGACGAGGCACAGCTCAGGGAGGCATGGGAGCTTTCGTCATCCTATGGAAGCCGCATCGTCGTCGAGCAGTTCGCCGAGGGTCGCGATCACCGCGTGCTCGTCGTCAACGGGAAAGTTGTCGCGGCTGCGGAGCGCGTGCCTGCTCACGTTATGGGCGATGGAAAGCGAACTGTGCGCGAGCTCGTGGACGTCGGGAACCGTGACATGCGCAGGGGGGTCGGCCATACAAGGATCCTCACACGCCTTCCAGCCGACCGCGCGACGGTCGAATACCTGGCTAAGAGCGGTCGCACTCTCGATACCGTCCCGCCGAAGGGTGAGTTCGTGGCGCTCAGGCAGACCGCCAATCTTTCGACTGGCGGGACGTCGATCGACCGGACTGACGAGATGCATCCCGACAACATCACCGCCTGCGAGATGGCAGCTGGTGTAGTCGGGCTCGACATCGCGGGGATCGACATCGTCACCCCCGACATCTCCGTGCCATTCCGCGAGAACAAGAGCGTGATAATCGAGGTGAACGCAGGCCCCGGCATCAGGATGCACACCCACCCGGCTGAAGGTGAGCCAAGGAATGTGGCGGCGCCGATTCTCGACATGCTCTATCCGGCGGGGACGGATGCGACGATTCCCGTCATCGCCGTAACGGGAACCAATGGGAAGACGACTACCACCCGTCTCATTGCCCACCTTTTCAGGGTGAGCGAGAACGTCGTCGGGTTCACTACGACCGACGGCACGTACCTCGGCAACCGCATGGTCATCGAAGGCGACATGACGGGGCCCTTCTCCGCCAACATCATCCTCTCGAATCCCACAGTCGACATAGCTGTCCTCGAGACAGCGCGGGGAGGGATTCTTCGCGCCGGACTCGGCTTCGATGAAATCGATGTCGGAGTTGTCCTTAATGTGAGCGCCGACCACCTTGGGCTTCGCGGGATTAACACTGTCGAGCAGCTCGCTGACGTGAAGAGCGTGATAGCCGCGGTCGTGAAACGGGAGGGACACTGCATCCTCAACGCCGACGATCCGCTCGTCTACGCGATGAAGGACAAGACTCCCGGGGACCTTGTCCTGTTCTCGACCAAGCCGGAGGGGCAGAGTCCGGAGTTCGAGCGGCATCTGTCGCGAAACGGGATCGGGGCGCGGTTGGAAAAAGACACATTTGTCATCAGGCGGGGGAAGCTGCGGATTCCCATCGCGACCGAGAGAGACGTTCCCTTGATGATGGGTGGCGCGGCGAAGTTCCAGCGGGAGAACATTCTCGCGGGAATACTTGCCGCGTACGTCCAGGGGATGCGATACGACGACATTCGCGCCGGCCTGCTCTCGTTCTTCCCGTCGCCTTCCCTGACGCCGGGCAGGCTGAACCTCATTCGGGTCGGTAACGGCCGGATTCTCGTCGATTATGCCCACAATCCGGCGGCGATTGCCGGCCTGATGGAGTTCGTCTCCGGTCTCGACGCAAACCGGCGTATCGGGATCATCACCGCTCCCGGCGATCGCCGCGACGAGGATCTGCTGACTGTCGGGCGGCTCGCGGCGAAGCTCGATCATGTGATCGTCCGCGACGACAAGTACCGCCGGGGCCGGGCGCCGGGCGAAATCTCACGGCTCATCGCGCAGGGCCTCAGGGAAGGCGGAATGCGCGAGGACCAGATCGATATCGTGCACGACGAGGTGCAGGCCCTGGAGCACGCGATGGCAGTGATGCAGGACAACGATCTGGTGTTCGTGCTGGCCGACGAAGTGCCTGTTGTCCTGGAGCAGGTGCGCCAGCTTTCGACAGAGCGCGCTGCAATCCAATGAGCGCTGACCGTCCGGATCCTGTGAGGGAGATCCGAATGACGACGCTCCACGCGACGCGGGGGGCGAACTTCTGGTCGACCCGGCCGGTGATGCGCATGGATCTGGCCGTCGGGGCCTACGAGGACATATCCTCGGCTGACGTCCCGGGCTTCACCGATTCGCTGATGTCGGCAATGCCTGGCCTGATCGAGCACAGGTGCAGCATCGGCGAGCGCGGAGGTTTCCTGATCAGGCTCCGCGATGGCACCTATGCTGCGCATATCGTCGAGCATGTCGCTCTCGAGCTTCAGACGATGATCGGCCACGACGTGGGCTACGGGAAGACGCGTGGCGGTGACATCGACGGCGAGTACACCCTGGTGTTCGAGCACATGCACGAGGCAGTCGGGCTTCGCGCGGCGGCGCTTGCGCTCGAGACGGTGCAGCACGCTTTTGCCGGCACCCTCTCGAATGTCGATCATGCCGTGGCCGAGCTGGCGGCGCTGGCGACGACGCCGGACGTGCCGGCGGTCAAGCAGCATGTGCTCTGCGGCATCACCGGGGGATCGGGGCGGGCTGCCACCCGTGACGAGATTGTCCGGCGCGGTTTCGGAAGCGAGGAGCTGATAGTGGACATATCGCCTGTATTCCTCCTTCAGGCCGGCCTGCCATACTCGCGCTCCGACATCGCCATAGTCACTGACATCTCACTGACCGATGTTCCGGAGAGGTATCGCGAGGAGGAGAGGGCGCAGCAGCTGGTGGCGACAGTCGCCGATGCGGTTGACCGGGGCGGCATCGTCATCGTCCCGGCCAAGGAATGGGAAGTTCAGGACAGGGTGCGCGAGTCCGGTTGCCGGGTGGCTATATTCGCTCCCGACTCGAACGTTACGCGTCGTGACCGGAAGGTGGCGCGCGCCGTCGCGCTCATCGTCAACGATCGCATCGTCATCGATTCGCGCGGGGAGCGGACAGATCACGGGCCTCTTCGCGCGGATGCCCCGCCGGGCGCGCAGGCGGCCGGTGCACTTGCCGCGTTTACATTGAACGAGCTTCAGCCGCAGCTGGCGGGTGTAGCCGCAAGCCACTCACAGGTCTGACAAATTTCGAGAAAGAAGCCGCACGATCCGCCGCCGATAAGATCGTCTTTTGATTCGGGTGATCACGACGAGCTGCCGCCAACGATCCGCGCCGGAACGCTGGTGATGATCGGCGGGTCGTGCAAGGCGGATGGCGAAGCTCTTGGATCGTTCATAAGCCTCGCCTCAGGCAGGGAAGGCGGGCCTATCGTCGCGATCACTTCCGCCTCCCGCGACGTGAGGGGAAGCGCCAGGCACTGGGAGACCGACCTCAAGACCGCCCGTGCCGGCGATGCTGTTTTCCCGATCATCGAAACGCGCGACGATGCGTGCCGGCGTGACATAGCAAAAACCGTCGCCAACGCTCGCGGAATATTCCTCGGCGGCGGCGACCAGGTGAAGCTGATCACCACGTTGAGCGGCACTCCGGTGGGCGATGCGATCTGGGACAACTACGTCAGCGGGGGAGTCGTCTGCGGAACGAGCGCCGGCGCTGCAGCCCTCACCGAGCTCACTCTCGCCGGAAATGAGGTCGACGAAGAAGGGAATCTCGTCGAGCAGTACATCGGACCAGGCCTGGGCCTGCTCTGCTACAAGACACTCATCGACACTCATTTTTCCCAGCGCCGCCGGCTTTACCGCCTGTTCGTGGCAATTGCCGGATACCCCGACATCATGGGACTTGGTATCGATGAGGACACGGCTATGATCGTGCGGGGCGAGGTGGGAAAGGTGGTGGGAAGCGGAGGCGTCACCTTTGTCGACGGGCGGACCGTGAGGTTCGACAATGCCGAGGAGGTGACGAAGGGGCGTCAGCTTACATTGAGCTCACTCAGAGTTGGAATCGTCGGCACCGGGTACACGTTCAATCTGCGCGACCGCGAGCTCGAGGCGCTGCTCACCTAGTGGCTGACAATGTAGATGCCGGGCCCGTATCGCATCGTGCGACTATCGCATCCCCGAACGTGTCGCTGAGGCGCGCAGCTCCCACTTTCCTCGCGATACTGGCGATCGCGCTCCTCATTCGGGCAGCGGTGATCTTTCATCCGGGACATATGCAGGATGTGGGACTCTTCGAGCGGTGGGCGAGCGAGGGAGTTCGCTTCGGGATAACGAGCATCTATGATCGCCAGCTGCAGCTCATCACCCCCGACTATCCGCCTCTCCTCCTGTATGTCTATACAGCGATAGGACATGTGGTCTACGGCATTCAGGGAAGCTTCGCGCATACGCCGTTGTTCGTTGCCGCGCTGAAGCTTCCGGCAATAATCGCCGATGCGCTCGTGGCCCTTCTGCTTCTCGTTCTCGGAAGTCGGCTCGGGTACACCCAACGCGGATTGATTGCCGCCGGCATCTACCTGATCATGCCTGCGAGTTGGCTCGATTCAGCGGTGTGGGGCCAGACAGATGCCTTTTATTCCCTGCTCCTTCTTGCGACGTTTGCGGCAATCGGTTTTGGGCGGGGACTGCTCGCCGGCGTTTTTGTCGGCCTGGCGGTCAGCGCAAAGTTTCAGGTGGTCGCCTTTCTCCCGCTGATCGCCGTACTGGCGGCATCGATAGACTGGCGGATGTTCGCGAAAGGCCTCGCAGCATGCATCGTGACGGTGCTCGCCGTGTTCACCCCTTTCATCGTGGCGGGGAAGATAGACAACGTCATGAGGGAGTACTCGCAGGCGCTTGGATCGTATCAGCTTCTCTCCATAAACGCGTTCAATGTCTGGCGGCTTTTTTTCGGCGACGCCGCCCGCACGACATCCAACCTCGGATCGTTCGGCGGGCTGACATTCCGCACATGGGGGATCGCCGCTTTCCTCGTGGCTCTCGCGGCGATCCTCGTCATCGCCTCACGCGCAGTGCGGCGTGCAGTCGATCATGGCACCCGGGTCGAGGCAGCGTTATCCGCGGCGGCAATGATATCTCTCGCATTCTTCCTTTTCCCGACCGAGATCCACGAGCGGTATCTTTTTCCGTTCCTCGTGCTTGCGGCGCTGTGGGGCACGAGCGGCCGGCGGGAAATGGCCGTCTTCCTGGTACTCTCGCTGGCTGTTGGACTGAACATCGCCCATTCGCTTCCGATATCTGTGACCGATGTGTTCTTCCGCGTCGTGCCCGCCGCCGACCGACTGGTGTCAATTGCTGTCGTCGTCGCCGGCTTCGCCGCCTCCGCGATGATGATCAGGCGGCTGCGCCAGAAAATAGAGCTTCTCCGGCCAGTATGAAACGCTGTCGACTGCCTGCATGCCGCTGAGAAGATCGGGGGAAACGACGAGGTATCGCAGCCCGGCCGCCTGAGCCGCGGCAATGGCTGCCGGCAGGTCCGGGGCCCGCACGAAATGGTACTTCCCAAGCGTCGTGAATTCGTCCATCCCTGTCGAATAGGAGTTCTTCGGCGCCTGCTGGAACTGCCTTGGCGTCATAGGCGAGTAGCTCGCGATGTAGATGTATGGCTGGGTCCCGAACCGCTCGAGGATGATGCGATCGTAATTTTCCTCGTATGAGCCAAGCTTCTTCGACATGTCGACGAGGATCTGCTGAAAGTAGGCTTCGCGGTAGACCGGGCTCTTGATGTACCAGCTGATCAACGCCCCGGCGCTGAGGACCACCCCAGCCGCAGCGATGGGATAGTAAACCCTCCTCCGAACACGGTCACTGCTGATCAGCGACGCCAGGAGGACCATTCCCGCCGCTGACAAAAAAGGAGAAACCACAGCGAATCCGGAAGCGCGAAGTGTGTTCGGAT
>JBBQZF010000159.1:0-6936 GCA_038208015.1 Gemmatimonadales bacterium | reverse complement strand
GACCTCCGGTGCGATCAATGGAGTTCCTGCGGGCATACGCACGGTTGCCCAGTATGCGGCGTGGGAGCCGGCAACGATGGAGGTGAACGCGGGTTGGACTGCCATCTCCGGCATCCGGAAGAACGGTTCCTCAGGTTCTTTTCTCGGTGTCGATGCGTGCCGCGATTCGGCGGCTCTCGCCGGTGTTGCGGTTCCGCAGATTCCCGGGTTCAACCGACCCCAGACCGCTGACAGCACTGAGTACCTCGGCACAACGGTCAACGACGCGGCCAGGGAAGTCGAGATCGACTGGGCCGGGATCCTCTCGGGATCTGCCCTGACTCCCGACTTCGTAGTTCCGCCTGACGCGATACCATCCTTCGCCGATACCTCGTACTACCCGGTGATCTACATGTCCTCTCTCGGCAACGTAGGAACGTCCGCGTTGAACAACGGGCGTGGCATGCTGATCGTGAAAGGAAATCTCGATACCGGAAGCGGCGCGACGTTCAACTGGAAGGGAATCGTCTTGGTCGGAGGCGAGCTCTCGGGTAATGGAAACAACAACATTCAGGGAGCCATCATCAGCGCCCTCAATGCCAAGCTTGGCCAGACCGTGCCGATCAACACGGTGAACGGAACGAAGACCTACCAGTACAACTCGTGCGAGGTGGCCAAGTCACTGATGGCCCTCGGCGCACTCGTCCCGCTCAATAATACGTGGGTTGATAACTGGGTCGAGTACTAGAGTACTAGAGGGCGCAGAGGGCGAGACGGAGGGCGCAGAGGAAGGCACGCAGAGGCACAGAGGCACAGAGGCACAGAGGGCTCATCCCGACTTCGTCAGGATGAGCCTTTTCACGCCGTGAATCAGGACTTCGACATTGAAGTTGATAATGAGGCCTATCTCGATTTCCGAGACCCTCATGTATGAGAGGACCTGGGACACATGACGCGGATGCACGACGTCCACCGATTTTAGCTCGACGACCACTGAAACGGGATCCCTGACCTTCGTCCGTTCCAAAGCGTTGCCGTCGTTTGACATAGGGGCAAGAAACTGGTGGCGTCACTGGCTCTCGTCACCGGTCACTTCCAGCCGCACACAAAACTCCGCATTATGAGCGGTAGCAGAGGATGCCTCTCCCCCTCTGCGCCTCTGCGCGCGGTTCTCTGCGCCCTCGGCTCGTTGCATTCCTCTGCGCCCTCTTGTTATGAAGATTTTAGTAATCGAAGACGACCCAACAGTCGGCCAGTTCGTGAAGCGGGGGCTCGAGGAGCAGCGCTGGATCGTCGATCTCGTCGCCGACGGTGACGAAGGCGAGCAGATGGCCGCTGCGGGAAGCTACGACCTCATCATCCTCGACATGCGCCTGCCCGGGAAGTCGGGCCTCGAGGTGCTCCACGGCCTGCGCTCGCGTGGTGTCGAGAGGCCGGTACTGGTGCTGACCGCGCAGGACGCAATTGACGCCAAAGTAGAAACGCTGCGCGCGGGCGCCGATGACTACGTCACGAAGCCGTTCGCGTTCGAAGAGCTCCTCGCGCGAGTCGAAGCACTTTCCCGGCGGCCCCGCGTGATGGCGTCGCCCGCACTCAAGGTCGCAGACCTCGAGCTGAATCTCGACACTCGCGAGGTCACGCGCGCCGACACCCCGATCGACCTCACTCCAAAAGAGTACACGGTGCTCGAGTATCTGATGCGGCACGCAGGAAAGGTGATGAGCCGGACGCTCATAACCGAGTACGCCTGGGGATACCACTTCGACCCGGGAACGAACATCGTCGACGTCGTGATAAACCACCTGCGGAAGAAGATCGACGCATCGCATTCCACGAAGCTCATCCACACGATTCGCGGAGTGGGCTACGTCATAAAAGCGGATTCTCCATCCGCCCGGACCTGACCTGAGTGGCCTCCACCCGGACCAACCTCACCGCTGCGTTCGTTGCGGGGCTCACGATTGCAACCGGGGGCCTCGCCCTCACGTTCTGGACGGTGCGCAACGCCTCCCTGTATGAGGACATCGCGCGGACTGCAAGCACCGAGGCCGACCTTGCCGCAGCGCTGATCCTCGAAGCCGGCGAGGGCGCGCAGGGAGTCCTCATCGGACCGGACACGGCGAGGGAGACGATCGTCATAACGCCGAGGCTGGGTGCGATGCTCAACGGATTTCCCGGCTACGTTGTCGTGCTCGACAAGCGGAATTTCCCGTTATTCCGCTCCTCCAGAGTCGAGTCCCTCAGCGAGGCCGACTCGGGACTCTTCGGCGAGCAGGCCGCTAACCTCCAGGCAAACGGACCCGCCCTCCTCCTGTCATTTCGCGGAGGTTCAGAGCGGCTGCTGCTCGTCGCGCGCGACATTCAGTCGCCAGCGGGAAGCATGGGAAAGGTCATTGTCGGATTCGACACCCGGGAAGAAACGCAGCTTCCCCGCGGATACGTCATAGCATTCTTCGTCTTCGCCCCGGTGGTAATACTTGCCGCAGCCTGGGGCGCGTGGGCGATACTCGGCATTACCTCGCAGCGGATCGACAAAATCACCAACGATGTAGCCGCGATAAGCGACGGCCGGAGCCTCCACCGGCGCCTCAGCATGGAGAACGCCGGAGAGGAGTTCGAGCGGCTGGTTTCAACGCTCAACGCCATGATCGAACGGCTCGAGACGTCATTCATGGGCCTCCGACGGTTCACGGCCGATGCGAGCCATGAACTCAAGACTCCGCTGGCGGTTCTGCGCGCCGATGTCGAGCGCGCAATGACTGACACGTCCCAGTCCGAGAGAATGGTCGCGCTGGAGGAGGCGCTTCACGAGACGACACGCATGGCGGACCTCGTCGAGAGCCTTCTCACTCTCGCCCGCGCCGATGAAGGAAGATTCGACATCCATCGCGAGCCGGTCGACCTCAAACCCCTCGTCGAAGACGTCTACGAAACCGCCCTGATACTGGGCGAAGCTGCAGGTGTAACCGTGAACCTGCCGTTCACCGCTGAAGTCACCGTTCTCGGGGATCGCATCCGCCTGAGACAGTTGTTTTTGAACCTCGTGACGAACGCCATCAAGTACACGCCGGCGGGCGGGAAGGTGGACATCGGGCTCGGAGTCCATCCGGAGAACGTCACTTTCGCGGTGCGCGATACGGGGATCGGGATAGCCGCCGCCGATGTTCCTTACATATTCGAGCGGTTCTGGCGCGCTGACAGAGTGAGATCGCGCATGTCGGAGCGGGGAGGCTTTGGCCTCGGCCTCGCCATCAGCCAATGGATCGCGCAGGCGCACGGAGGTACTCTCACCGCCTCATCGCGTCTCGGGAGAGGGAGCCTTTTTACAGTGACGCTTCCGCTCCCGAGGGCACCGCTGAAGGCAGTGAAGGAATCATTAACCTGAATTCATTGATTCTTAATCTTCCCGGCATTACATCGGAAACCAGTCCCGGGTAATCTACAGTCACCATTCCTTTCTCCTGGTGATTCAATGTTCAATCAGTTGATCGAATCGAAGCCCAAGAAGCAGAAGTTTGCCGGCAGCTCGCTGTTCAGCATCATCTTCCACGGGGCAATTGTCGTCGCGGCAGTCACGGCAACCGCCGGTGCCGGCATCGCCGAGGACAAGTCGAAGGCCGAGAAGATCCAGTTCGTGGAGATGAAGAAGGAGCCGCCCAAGCCGAAGACTCCCGAGCCGCCTCCCCCGCCGCCGCCCAAGGACGTAGTAGTCAAGGCGCCGCCGCCGAAGGGGTTCCAGGTACTTCGCGCGCCTGTCGACATTCCGATCAAGATCCCTGACATCGACCTCTCCCGGAAAGCCACCAACGAGGATGACTTCAGCGGAAAGGGAGTCAGGGGTGGAGTTGCAGCCGGTGTTGCCGGCGGCACGCCGCAGATCATCGACACCAACCAGACATACTTCGAGTTCCAGGTCGAGAAGCCGGTTTCCCAGATCGCCGGCACGGGAAATCCAAGGTATCCTGACGCATTGCGCTCGTCTGGCGTGGAAGGTGAAGTACAGGCTCAGTTCGTGGTGAGCGAAGAAGGCAGGGCCGATGTCAGCACGTTCAAGGTGCTGAAGGCAACGAACGACCTGTTCGCCAGCGCTGTACGCTCGGCGCTTCCGAACATGCGCTTCTATCCTGCCGAAGTCGGCGGAAAGAAGGTAAAGCAGCTGGTGCAGCAAAGCTTCCAGTTCAGGCTCGACAGATAACCCCTCTCGGAGAACATACTCACAATGCAACTCTCGCTTCTGGACCTTTGGCACGAGATGACGTGGTTTCCCCGCGGCATCGTTTACGTTCTCGCGATCATGTCGATCTGGTCGCTCTCAGTGACGATCAAGAAGGCGTGGGACCTCCGCAAGGCCCAGGCTGAGACCCGCAAGTTCGCCCCTGAATTCTCGCAGTTCCTCGAGGAAGACAACCTCACGGAAGCCGTCACGCTCTCCGAGAAGTACAAGAAGTCTCACGTCGCCCGCGTGCTTGGCGGAGCGCTCGGCGAGATCAAGCCGCTGATCCAGGACGGCACGGTCACAGTTGGAGACATCAACTCGGCTGAGCGCGCGATCGAGCGCGAGATGCTCATAACGATCACTGACCTCAAGCGCGGACTCGCGATTCTCGCGACCGTCGGCGCCACGGCTCCGTTCGTCGGACTGCTCGGCACGACGATGGGTATCGTCAACGCGTTCACCGGCATGGCCACGTCAGGATCAGGCGGACTCTCCGCGATCTCGTCAGGTGTCGCCGAGGCGCTCATTACGACGGCGTTCGGTCTCTTCGTCGCTATTCCCGCGGTGTGGGGCTACAACTACTTCACCACGAAGATCGACAACCTGACGGCGGAAATGACCTACACGTCGAAGGAAATGATCGACTACATGATCAAGAACGTGAGCGGCGAGTTCGGCCGGTCGCGCTTCACCCGCGAGTTCAACACGACCGCATCCAGCGGCAACGCGCCGATCGCCCAGTAGCCCGAGGTATTTCTCATGGCACAGTCAGTCTCGGGCAGTGGGGATGTAAAGGCGGAACCGAATGTGGTGCCGATGATCGACATCATGCTCGTGCTGCTCATCATTTTCATGCTCGTCATCCCCGCCATCAGCGCCGGATTCCAGGCCGTGCCGCCACAGGGTGTGAATCTCAAGCCACACCCTGAGGAGGAGCGCGACCAGGTCCTCGGCATAGATGCGGACGGTCAGTACTACCTTAACAAGGCAGCGATTCCCAACGCCGAGCTCGGCGCGCGCCTGCGGGCGATCTACGAGAACCGCGAAGACGACAAGCTCCTGTACGTGAAGGCGCACAAGGATCTCGAGTACTCGAAGATCATCGATGCACTCGACATCGCGTCACGCAACTTCGTCGCGGTGACGGGGCTAATCACCGATCAGGAGCCTGGTACTGTCTCGATGGTAGCGACAGACCGCCTGATGCCCGGTCTGGGACTCGGTGGCGCACCCGCTGCGCCGCCAGCATCTCCTGAAGGAGGCCAGTAATGGCAGGAATGAGCACAGGCGGCAGAGGAGGCCTCACGAACGAGCCGAACGTAGTGCCGATGATCGACATTCTGCTCGTGCTGCTGATCATCTTCATGCTCGTGATTCCGATGTCACGGAAGGCACTCGATCTTCAGCTTCCGGACCCGACTGAGACGGCGCAGAGCGACAACCCGCCGCCCCAGATCGTGCTCGAAGTGATGCCCGGAGAGCGGTACCTGGTCAACAAGGAGCCGTTGAACAAGACGACTCTGCCAGTACGTTTGAAGGAGATATATGACGGCCGCCCGGAGAAGATCATTTTCGTAAAGGGCGACCCGAAGGTGAAGTATTCTGAGGTCATCTACGGAATGGACGTGGCACGTGGAGCGGGAGTATGGGTAATCGGCATGTCGCCGAAGGAAACCCCGGAAACCCCGGAGACCGAGGAGTAGTTGCAATAGAACGGCGTTACAGACCTCCGTCAGGAACACCAGGCAGGAGAGAGGGGCGGTGGAAGGGCGTCGCCGCCTCTCTTTTTGCACATGCCCTCGTCCTGCTGCTGATCATTTATCCGGCCGCGCAGTCAGGGTTCACTGCTGCGCCATCTGTTGGCGGCGGAGGCCCGGGTCCGGCGGGCGGGGGAGGGGGCGGCAGCGCAGGGGACGATATTCCTGCAGGCGAACGGCTCCGGTTCATCCGTCTCAATGCCCCTCGCCCGGATGCCGCCGCCGCTGTCGCGCCGCCCGCGCCGGTCGAGCCACCCCAGCCAGTCCCTCCCGCATCGGTTCCTCCCGCGCCCGCGCCCGCGCCGACCCCGGCACCGCCCGCGACATCAGGTGCTGGGCAAGGGGGAACTGGTGCCGGTGCGGGAACGTCAGGAGGTCCCGGCGCAGGTCCGGGTACTGGAGGTGGCATTGGATCCGGCGTCGGGACAGGCACGGGCAGCGGCACGGGCCCCGGGACCGGCGGCGGCCCGGGGGTGAACTATCCGCCGACGCCGACACAGTTCTTCCTCCCGCCGCTACCCGCGCCCGCGTCTCTCCGGGGTTATCACCTCATCGCGTACTTCGACGTGGACGAGAAGGGGAACTCGACGCTCCTGGGGTTCAATCCGTCACGCGACGGGGGATACAACCGGAAACTGAGGGACGTGCTTCTCGCATTGAGATTCCGGCCGGGCACGCGGCCCGACGGGACGCCGGTCCGGGATACTGTTGATATCCAGTTCATCTTTTGAGTGGACGCGGATCGGGCGGAAAGGCGGAACTGCCTTTTTACATTACGCGGATTTTGCGGATTTTGGCGGATAGAGCGTCGGCGTCCGGCGGCAAGGGAGATCGCCGGACAACAATTTCTTTTTTTTGTGGGTTAACCCAGAAACACGGGATGCCTGGTTCATGTGACATCCGGTACCGCCCGGTGTCCTGCCAGTCATGCCGTGTGTTTCCGCTTGATCCGCAAAATCGGCCCCATCCGCAAAATGTAAAAAA
>JBBQZF010000158.1:0-6944 GCA_038208015.1 Gemmatimonadales bacterium | reverse complement strand
GCGGAGTTGTCTTCACCGACCACGAGCTCCCATTCAAATTCAGCCTCCTGCGAGAGAACGCTCGCGATTGCATCCCGTATGAAAGCCGCGTGGTTGCAGGTGATCATCGCCACACTGACTTTCACGTCAATGCGGTCGGAGGTAGGTGAGCGGCGGCCATATCCGCTGCTCCGCGGCGTACGACATCCGGGTTCGCTGTCGCGAGGCGAATCACACCGCAAATCGCATCAATGCTCGCATCATCGACGGACCTTCCCGTGGGAAGGACAAGAACGCGCGAGGCAACCCGCTCGGTCACGGGAAGCCGGGAGCTGACATCGGGGAAAATGGACCGATAGGGCTCCATCCGGTGGCATCCGGGATGGAAGTAGCGTCGCGCGCGGACATTCTCTGCCCAGAGGCAGCTGAGCAGGACGTCGCGGTCAATGCCGGTATCTGCGCCGCTTACTTCCAACACGATGTACTGATGATTTCGGCGGCCATTCACTCCGTGCTCCATCAGTCGAATGCCCGGAATGCCGTCAAGTGAATCCCGGTATCGCTTCCGGTTCATTCTATTTGTTTCAATAAAGCCGTCCACGTGCTCGAGACCGTCGAGCCCCATTGCCGCGCTGATCTCATTCATCTTGCCGTTCGTGCCCAGGGAGACGACGGTGTCGTAGCCGCTGAAGCCGAAGTTCGTCATCAACCGGATTCGGGCAGCCAGCTCATCGTCATTAGTGGCCACCGCGCCGCCCTCAAAGGTGTTGAAAAACTTCGTCGCATGAAAACTGAAGACCTCGGCGTCGCCGAAGCCTCCGACCATTCTATCCCCGTGGTCGCAGGCGAACGCGTGCGCCGAGTCGAAGATCAGCTTCAGCCCGCAGCGACGGGCGATCAGATCGAGCGCGCCTACCTGGGCTGGCTCTCCCCAGAGGTGTACGGCAAGGATGGCGGTGGTCTTCGGCGTGATCAACTCTTCGATCCGCGCGGGATCGATGTTGTGATCGACCGGCTCGATGTCGCAGAAAACGGGTGAAATGCCCTGCCATTGCAGCGAATGGGGAGTGGCCACGAAGGTGAATGCCGGCACGATGACTTCCCCGGCCAGGCCGAGTGCCCGGATCGCAATCTCGAGCCCTGCTGTCGCATTGCAAACCGCTACGCAGTTGCGGACACCCAGATATGACTCGAGCCGTCGCTCAAATTCCTGCACATTCGGCCCGTTGTTGCTGAGCCATCGGTTCGCCAGAGACGCCTGAATACGCGCAAGTATGCCCTCTTCGCTTCCAATGTTCGGCTGCCCGACATGAACCGGCGAATCGAAGGCAGGGGTGCCGCCGAGAATGGCCAGGTCGGCAACGGATGTTTTAATTCTCACCTTGTCTCACCATTCGGGCGGCGGTCGCGGGCGCGCCGTAAACCACAGTTCGAGGCGCAACGTCGTGCAGCACGACAGCCCCGGCACCGACGATTGCCCCGCTCCCGATCGTTATCCTGTCAGCGATCGTGGCGCCGATCGCCACCAGGGCGGCCTTTTGCACGGTCACTCTTCCGCCCAGGTGGGCGCCCGGCCCGATGTGTACACCGTCCTCGATGACATTCTCGTGATCCACCGATACACCGGTGTTCACGATGACGTGACTCCCGATTGTGGCACCGGCGGCAATCACGCTACCCGCGGCAATGACGCTTCCCGGTCCGACCGTTGAGGTAGTCGACACAATTGCGGCAGGATGAACAGCGGTCACAAACGTGAACCCGGCCCCCTGCGCCAGCCCGGCGACATCCAGCCGCGCGGAATTGCGACCGATCGCGATAATCATGAGAGCGATCCCGCTTTCCCGGATTGTGCCGAGGCATTCTCGCGTGCCAAAAATTCGGGCAGGGTCGATGCCGGGAGCACTCGCGACGGGTGTGTCGGTGATGAAACCCGCGATCTCATACTCTCCGACCGCGCGAATTATCTCCGCGACAACGGCAGCGTGGCCGGATGCGCCCCAGATGACGACCTGGCGTTGCGGCTCAGAGGGGGTCAAGCCGGTTCCGCGGTCAATGGCGAAATCAACCCCGTTTCCCACTCGAGAATCGGTCGCAAAACGCCCTGCCATTTACCATGCCAGTTGCCGCGACCCTCGGGCGAGTCGGCGACTTCGAGGATGAGCGCATCGTCCTCCGTATGAAGCACGATCCCTTCATCCTGCACCAGCATCAGCTGAATCCGATAGATGCCATCGTTGAGCAGGTCACCGGGAATGAGGCAGCTGCTTCTGAACAATCCGGGAGGAAACCCCCGACCATGCCATACAGGTTCGTTGAGGGATATTGCGTTGAATGCCATGACGCCGCGTTCATTATGGACGTGCATGCTGAGGTTCAGGCGCGCGCCCGGGCGGAGGTTCCAGTACTCGAACTCGATCCGGATCGGGGTCTTGACCGTAATGAATCCCGTCTCGAGATTGTCATGAGGAACGACTCGCGCGCTCCTTAAACGGACGGCCTCGTTCCCCGGCGCGCTTGCGATATCAGGCCACTCGCGCACACTGACCGGATCGAACGCCTTCTGGAGGTAATGCGACACGACGTCGTCGGCCGAACCGACACGCTGGACACGCCCACCCTCCAGCAGGACCGCCCGGCTGCAGAGTGACTGAACGGCCGCCATGTTGTGGCTCACGAATAGAACGGTTCTCCCGCCGCGGGCAATATCGTTCATCCGGCCCAGGCAGCGTTTCTGAAAACTCGCGTCGCCAACCGCCAGCACCTCATCGACGACCAGGATTTCCGGCTCGATGTGGGCCGCCACCGCGAACGCAAGCCTTACGTACATCCCGCTGGAGTAGCGCTTAACAGGTGTGTCTATGAAGCGCTCAACTTCGGCAAACTCGACGATCGCGTCGAACTGCCGCTTGATGTCGACTCGTTTCATGCCAAGGATCGCGGCGTTCAGGAAAATGTTCTCCCTTCCGGTCAGCTCGGGGTGAAACCCGGTTCCCACCTCGAGCAGAGATCCGACACGCCCGCGTATCTCGGCGTGCCCCGCAGACGGCGATGTGATCCGCGAAAGGATTTTCAGGAGCGTGCTCTTGCCGGCGCCGTTTCGCCCAACGATCCCAAGAACCTGCCCGCGGTGGACGTCAAAGGACACATCCTTCAATGCCCAGATCATGTTCCCGGTGCCGACGCGCATCCCGCTCAGTGACGGGTCGCGCTTGCGCTGCCACCCTGATCGAGCGCGGAAGGCGCGGGTGATCGCGTCCCTTAAAGAGTCATAGGCTTCCCTCTGACCGATTCTGTATTGTTTTCCAATTCCGTGGCAGCGAACGGCATGATCCGTCATGCGCGCGCGTTCGAATGATTCAGGTCAGACAATATCGCCAAAATGCTGCTCCATTCGCCTGAAATAGAATACGCCGCCGACCAGCATCGTTATTACTACAGCGAAGGAAACAAGGAGCAGGCCGGGGGGCGGGGCCGATTTGCCGAGTACTGCCCAGCGAACACCCTCTACGACGCCAGCCATTGGATTGAGGCCATAAATCACCCGCCACGCCGAAGGCAGCATCGAGCTGGGATACGCGACCGGTGTCGCGAAGAGCCAGAATTGTACGATGAACCCAAGCGTATACCTTACGTCGCGGTACCTGACGTTGAGAGCCGAGAGCCACAAGCCGGCGGCGAGCGCAGTCAGCACAGTCATGCCGACGAACAACGGGAGAGTAAGCAACGCGAGCGTCGGCGCGACGCCGTACCCGATCATCATCAGAATCAGGATCGTAAACGCAATGGCGAAGTCAACGAGCCCACCCAGGACGCTGGAAAGCGGGATAACTAGACGCGGGAAATAGACTTTGGTGATCAGGCGTTCGCTCGCAACAAGGCTGTTGCCCGATTCAGTCAGTGAATGAGCAAACAGCTGCCACGGAAGCAGGCCGCAGTAGACAAACAGCGGATACGGCAGATTGTCGGAGGGGACCTTGGCCAGTCGCCCGAAGAATATGCTGAACACCACCATCATCATGAGCGGCTGGAGTAACGCCCATGCTGCACCGAGCGCAGTCTGCTTGTACCGAACCTTGATATCCCGCCAGGTCAGGAAAAAAAGGAGCTCGCGAAAATTCCACAGCTCGCGCAGGTCGATCGGCGCCCACGATCTCGCCGGGCGAAGGACCAGGACCGCAGGGTCGCTTACGCCGCCACAGGGCCGGGCATCGAAGTCGTTGACGGTATCGCTTGCAGTCACTGTGATTCGCCGTTGATCAGAGGTATGCTGAGAACGCTAATTTAGTCGAATCCACCAGGAACAGCGGACCCAACGACTTGCCAACCTCCATTTATTCAACTCGACGGGTGTAGTGGCCCCAACTCTCTCAGCTGTGGTATGCTCCCGCAACCCGCGGGCGTCTTACCTTGCGCGCGTCATGCAGGGCCTCGAGGACTACGATGATTTCTATTAAAGGGTGGTGGATTGTGGTAGGCTCAAGCAGGTGGTCAGGCGCGTCGCGCGCAGCGCGATGACAGGCGCCAGACTCGCGAGGCAAAGCCTCCTTCGGATGGCACGGCGGAAACCGGATCCCGCTGTATGAAACGGCAGCCTGCGGTGAGCGTCCTGCTCACCTGTTACAACCGCGAGCAGTACATCGCCAGCGCGATCGAAAGCGTCCTGTCGCAATGGTATGAGGACTTCGAGCTCCTGGTCGTGGACGATGCATCCACCGATTCTACGGTCGAAGTCGCACGCCGGTTCGAGGCGCTCGATCCGAGAGTCAGGGTCATCGAGAATGCCATCCGCGCGAATCAGTTCGGAAACCGAAATCGCGCGGCCACCCACGCGCGCGGAACCCTGATCCGCTATCACGATTCGGACGACCTGATGTACCCGCACTGCCTCGCCGTGTCTGTTCCCCCGATGCTCGCCGAACCGCGGGCGGGCATCGGGCTGTCGATGTCCCGCGCCTTCTCCGGCGGACCGGCTCCCATGCTCCTCACGCCGAGGCAATCCTACCAGAGGGAATTCTTCGGAATGGGAATGTTCACCGAAGGGCCCTCGGCTGGCATCTTTCGGCGCGCAGACTTTCTCAACCTGGGTGGATTCCCTGACGCCGGCGTCGCATCCGATACACTCTTCTGGCTCTACGCCTGCGCGCGGCTCAACGTTGTCGCGCTCCCCGGGGATCTTTACTGGTATCGCCGACACGGTGGGCAGGAGCTCGCCGACCGCGCCAACAAGGACGACTATCACCGCGCCCCCGGACAGATATGGCGCTCCCTAGGGGAGGACGCCTGTCCGCTGGCCCCCGAGGAGGTAAAGCGGGCGAAAAACACTGTGGCGGTGCGATTGCTTCGCGCTGCGTTTCGCGACGCAAGGGCAGGAAACCCCGCGGGTGCCTTCGCGCGCATCGCGAAATCGGGAATTCCGGTTTCGCAGCTCGCGAAACATGCGCGTCCGCACCAGCATTCCCTGCTGGCCGGCACTCCGCTTTCATCTGACGGGGACTACCTCGTTCCAGACTGGTCGATGTGGAAGCCCGCGGACGTCGCTGACCCAGGCTCCCACCCCGAATGACGCCAGCCACACTCGAAGTGCAGTCGCTCGGGAAGTGTCGCGACCTCGCTGGCTCGAAACCGGGGAGCTCGCTCGATCCTACGCGAATCACAACCCGCAGTTGCGGAGCACGATCGTCTCCGCGCCTGTCCTCGAATAGATGCTCGCAACCGATCCGGCACTGGAAGGCAGGTTCGATCTCGTTCACTTCCTCTGCCTTTACGCCTCGAGCCGGGAGTGGACCGATTTTCCCCGCGGGTGCCGGTCGTCACGAGCCATCACCACGTCACCGACTGGAGCCGCGTGAGTCAAAACGTGAATGGGGATGCGGTTGCCCGCGGTTCCTCCCAGCGGCTCGAGGATCTCGAGGCGCGCGGAGTGAACGATGGCCGCGGCGTTCTCCTGCCTTATGGGGTTGATACCCGAGCGTTCGCAGCTTCGACTCCGCTCGAACGTGAATTGACGAAGCGCCAACTCGTAGAACGCCTCGGCGCGCTCGGCCGGCCGGAGAGCTCGGCGTAGATCTTTTCCATCTCGCTCGCCATTGCGTCAGCGTCGAATCGCTGGGCTGCATGAATTCTGCCGGCTTCGCCGATCGTTCGCCGCATCACGCCGTCATCACAGAGTTCGACGACTCTGGCCGAGAACGCGAGCATGTCGTGGGGTGAGACGAGGAAGCCGGTCACTCCATCGGTGACGGCCTCTCCCACACCGTCAATGTCGAATGCAACGACCGGCACGCCTGCCGCCATTGCTTCGATGCTCACGATGCCAAACGGTTCCCACGCGGACGTCACCGCGAGGACGTCGAACAGGTGCATGAACGGGACAACGTCTGCATGAGCGCCGGCAAATCTCACGTTCCGCAGCGAGAGCGCGTCGGCTCGCGTACGTGCCCAGTCGAGCAGCGGGCCGTCACCGACGACAACGAGCACAACATCCGGCCGGGCGTGCGCCAGTCGGGCGGCGATATCCAGAAGAGCAGGGATTCCTTTTTGCGGAACCATGCGCCCGACGAAGCCGACAACCGGCGAAGCCGCGGAAATTCCAAGGGTCTCTCGAAGTTGTGCATCGGGTGAAGCCGGCTGAAGCCGGCCGAGGTCGACTCCATACCGGAAGGCTGACACGTCGTTACGCTGAGAGGGCGCGGCCGCGCGGACGCGGGAGGCGAACCATTCCGAACAAACGAGCGCGCGGTGCGACGCCGCGAACGTGCGCTCGAAATACTTTCGTGCACGCGCATCCCCCGCGCGTACCGACGCGAGCCAGGGCTCCTCGATTCCGTGCAGGTGCCTTATGACGCGCATACCGAAGCAATACCGAGCGAGCAGGCGATGCGCTCGCCCGCCGGAATGCGCGTGCAGGATATCGAAATGTCCGCGCTGCAACACGCGTACGTATCGGGCCAGCGATTGGCCCT
>JBBQZF010000157.1:0-6986 GCA_038208015.1 Gemmatimonadales bacterium | reverse complement strand
TGACTCTTAATCATTAGGTTGTAGGTTCGATTCCTACACGGCGCACTTGAACACATCGAGCGGCTGGATTCAGACGCGATTGCTTAGGGGGACTTCGAGAGAAGTCCCTCTGTTGCTTTCCCCATGACGGCGCCCCGGCTCAGCGTCATTGTCCCCGCGCACCGCTCGCCGGGATACCTCGAGAAATGCATCATCGCGCTCCGCGCGAGCGACCTGCCGGCCGACGAGTGGGAACTTGTCATCGTTGACGATGGCAGCAGCGATGAGGAAACGGCTCAGGTTGCACTGGGCGGAGATCGCGTCATAACGCTCCCGGCTCCTGCGGGTGGACCCGCTCGAGCACGAAATGCAGGCGCGCTCAGCGCATCGGCGCCACTCGTCGCGTTCGTCGATGCAGACGTCGTTGTCCATCCCGACGCGCTGAGTCGAATCGTTGCAGCGTTCAGCAATCCGACGATAGACGCCGTGTTCGGATCCTACGACGACAATCCTGCGCACACTGGCCTCGTCTCCGGGTATCGAAATTTGCTTCACCACCGTGTCCATCAGAGCAGCGTCGGTGACGTCGAAAGCTTCTGGGCCGGATGCGGCGCAATCCGGCGCGACGTGCTCGAGTCGGCAGGAATGTTCGACGAAACCCGCTACCAGCGGCCGGAGATCGAGGATGTCGAGCTCGGCTACCGCCTTCGCGATGCCGGGCACCGCATAGTGCTCGATCCGGCGATCCAGTGCACTCACCTCAAGCGCTGGACACTTGGGGGGATGATCATCTCCGACTTCACGCGGCGGGGACTGCCATGGGCCAGGCTGCTCGTCGAGCGAAAAATGCTCCTCAGCCCACGGGGACTGAGTCTCGGAGCGGGGGAGCAGGCGAGTGCGGCACTCGCTGGTGGTGCGATAGTGACGGCACTTGGGGCAATTCTCCTTAAGTCATCGACGCTGGCACTCGCTGCGGTGGCGTTTTTCGCGATCTTCGCAATCGCGAATTACGGGCTCCTCTCGTGGCTGAGAGACAGGCGCGGCGTCGGGTTCGCCGCGGCGGCTCTGCCTCTCCACTTCATCTATACAGTCAACGCCGTGTCGTCGCTGATCGCGGGGGCGACCGTGGCCCTCCTCAGCCGTCGGTCCTGACCAGGGCGTTGTAAACACCCCCGATCAGCCGGCCTATCGCATAGCCGATCGCGAAAAAGGACGAAGCCGATGAATGCCACGCCCTATATCACCTCGCCGGGATTCGGCCGCAGCCGCGCCCGCGCGTAACTCACACGATCATCGTCAATCCCTTGCCTTCAGGCGCAGCACTTCGGCCCTCGACCGACCCGACCGCGACTCGAAAACGGGTTCGAAATCGAACTCCCCGAAGGTGAGCAGCCTGTTAATCGTACGCTCCTTCCATATTTCCCAGGCGAGACACGCCTCCTGAGTCCCGCATTCGATGAGCAGATACACGTCCTTTTCGGAGACGACACGCGAGAGCGCGCTGTCAGCGGCGTAGTAGTCGACGTCCGAGATTGCTTTCCACCTGCCGACAGTACCGCGCCCGCCGATCAGCAGAGCCCGGTCCGATGGCAGGGTTTCAAGATAGCCGCGAAGGGACCTGAAGACGCCGCTCACCTCGGTGACGTAGGCTGGAACGCGTTGCACCGTCACGGCAAAATAACTCTCGGACGCCGAGCCGGCGACTTTCCAGGCGCGCAGGCCGACCGCGAGTCCGACCGCTGCGACAAGGATCCCGATCACCGCAACGCGGGAATGAACAAGCCTTACCACCCAGGATGCGCGGCGATACGCAAGCGTTGCCGCCCCAAGATAGAAAAATATCCAGAACAGCGGCTGGTACGCCATCAGGTACCGCGTCGTGCTCGGCATCATCAGAGCGAGTACGGGCAGGGCGCCGAGAAAGTAGAGTATTTCGGGGAGAAACGGCCGCCGCGCGAACCACATTCCGGCGACTATCACGACTGATATGAGAATCCCGAACGCCGCCCATGCCATGTCGGGCACGGCGTTCGAGAACGAAGTGCTGTATGTGTCTACGATCGGCGGGTGAAGGAATCCGAGCTGAAACGTCGGAATTATCTGCGTCGGGAACCCTGCGCCAAACAGGTTGATCAGCATCCCTGTCTTGTCGCCTCTCTCCAGAAACGCGAACGGCTCCCTGAAGTATCGACCGCGTATCGTACCGAGGTTGAGCATGATGAGGGGAACCACCACCATCAGCGCGACCAGCGCTCCGGCCCACCGGGCCCGCGTGCTCACGGTTCTTCCCTTCCGCCGCGCAAACGCGAGCGGGGCCATGAAGAGTACGAGCACTGGCGCGGTGAATCGCAGGAGAAACGAAACAGTGAACAGGATCGCGACGAGAGCGATTAGCCACGGGCGGCTCGCAAGCGGCCGGTCAGAGCAGAAGAGGCGAACAGAAACAATGAGTGTGGCGAGGGTGAAGCCCGCGTATGGCGCATCGGCGAGTGGAAGAAAAACATTCGCCACCCAGATCGGGCTGAGAAGCGTGAACGCAAACGCGAATGCGATCGCCATCCAGTGCCTGGCGACCGGCAGGACCCAGGAGAAGATGTATGCGGACATCAGCGCCACAGAGGCGAGGATTGCGATGTTCGCCACCTGCATCCCGCGCAGCTGGTCGTCGAAGTCGGAGAATGCGAGAAGAAAGGGGGCTCGCAGGATTCCCGGCAAAGCGACGTAAGCGAAAGGCCGGAGGTTTACCGCCCAGGACGCTTCCGTGTTCCCTGACTCGACAAGTGCCCTGGCTTTCAGCCAGTAGTTGAGGGGATCGCTCGACAGGCGGGGGTAGAAGAATGCCGGGTCGACATAAAAGACAGCGGCCAGCATCGCCACGGCAAACGCCGCGGTACAGAGGGCGATGGTTTTCCATTCGCGGCGAATGAACGCCGATGGAGATTCAAGTTGTAAATGGAAATCGTACGAAGTCCGCTCGAGGTCCAACGGGCTGTCCCGCCTTTGAGTTTTGTCATTCATCCCACGGATGCCGCGGCTGGCGCCGCGGCGCACCGCGCAGAATATCCCCCCGAGGCACTGGCGGCAATGGCGCGGCTGCGCGGTGAAGCGTTTCCGCACTTCCTTTTGAATAGCGTCGCGACAATACTTCCTGAAGATTCACAGTCACGAGCGAGGGGACGACGACAATGGCGATCGAAGAGAAACCGAGCAGGAACGAAGACGAGTATTTCGCGCGTCTTGACGCCGACCTCATGAAGGAGCGTCGTGCCCGGCTCGATGCCGAGCGGCTGAAGCAGGAGCGCAGCGTGCACTACAATAAATGTCCAAAGTGCGGCGCGGATCTCGTGGAGCGCGATCACCAAGGGGTGAAGATCGACGAGTGCAGCGAGTGTGGCGGCATCTGGCTCGACAAGGGTGAGCTTCAGCTCATCGAGGAAGCCGACCGCAAGTCGGGCGGTTTCGTGCAGAGCATCTTCGGTTTCGGTCGCTAGATGCCGTCGAAGGCCGCAAATCTGCTCGAGCAGGCCGACACACTATATCGTGCTGCCGCCGAGTGCCACCGACAGCATTCGCGATACGCGCGGCTCGTCGACAAGGGCGCGGGCGAGGATGAGCAGAGGTCCGCGCTCGAGATAGCCTATCTCTGCGATGACGCGCTGGGCTCGGCGATTGTCGGTTACGAGAAAGCCGCCGAGCGCGCGAATGGCGCCGATGCTGACTGGTGGCACAAGGGTAACATGCTCTGGCATGCGAGCCGCGAGTACATCAGGCGCCATTCGAACTGCGACGGAATGGCGAAGCGCCTTGGCAGGCAGAGCCCGAACCGGCTTGCCGAGCTGACGCTTTCCTTTGACCTCGAGGCGTCGGCGCTGCTGGCGTTGCGGATGGCGGCCGACTCCTACCGCGAAGTTCGCCCCGAAGCTGACTGAGCTGGATCGCCGGCGGGAACCGGGGCGGGCGATACTGACATCCGGTGAACCGTTGCCCGGGCGCTCCCGGTTCGCCGCTCGAAAACCTTCTCATATGTAAAGTCGCCGTGCACGGCGATCCGCTTTGCACGCAGCTCGTGCCATTCTTCGAATGGGGCGCAGGCTGCCGGAGTTCCACAGGAGAGCACCGTATACACCTCTTTCTCGCGCACCGTCGCGCCGAACAGGCTGTCCGGGCGGTAGCTCGGGCGATCCGCGATGACCGCCCAGCGCCCCGCCTCGCCGGAACTGCTGACGAGCAGAGCGCGCCCGGCAGGCAGGGTTTCGAGAAAATCTCTGAGCCCACGGAATGTCGTCGCCACTTCAGCTGTATAGCGAAGCGGGCGCTCGAGAGCGGATGCGCTGGCCGCTCCGCCTGCGGTTCTTGCCGTGCGCGCCGAGCGTAGCGCGACTAAACCGGTTGCCGCAAGTACTAACGCAAGCGCAGCCGCAATCCGAAACTGTCTTGCTGCCAGCATGTTCTTCCACGGCTGGAGCAGAAATGCTGCACCCGCAGCAAACATGAACCACAGGATTGGCTGGTAGGCCATCAGGTACCGTGTCGTGCTCGGAATCATCGCGCCGAGCACCGGAAGGACGACCAGGAGGTATGCAGCTTCCGGGAGAATCCGGTTGGCTGACCTGACGAGACCGATGGCCGTTATTCCGGAAATGAGCAATCCCACCGCTGTCCATAATGAATCTCGCACTGTGGTGCCGAAGACTGGCTGGAACTTGTTCGCCGGCGGCATCACGTCGAAACCGAGGTTGAAGACCGGAATTATCTGCGACGGAATCGCGGAGCCGAAGACGTTGAGGCCCATGCCTGTCTTGTCTGCGTACTTAACGAACACGAAGGGCTCGACGAGATAGCGGCCGAAGATTGCCTGGGCGTTGAGGATTACGAGGACGACCAGGAATAAGGCCGGAACGCCGATGATGAGCCCCCGGGTTCGCCGGGAGATCGACACCTCGCTCCAGCGCCCGCGCGCGAGGAGGGCTAAGGGAACGAGGAGTGCCGGAGCCGTGAATCGCACCATGAAGGCCGTGATGAAGAGTGCAATGAACAGGGCGATCGAAAGCCTGCGCGACGCAACCGGCTGCGGTGCCGAGAGAACCGACGCCGAGATCACGAGGCAGGCGAGCGTGAGCAGAGCGTACGGAGCATCGGCTAGCGGGACGAACGTGTTCGCGAGCCAGTCGGGGCTGAGGACGACGAACGCGAATGCAAAGCCGATCGCGAACCGGTGAAGTTGCCGGGGCAGGGCCCACGAGAAGATGTAGGCGGAGATCATGGCTGTTGCCGCGACGATTGCGACATTCATGACCTGCATCGCGCGCAGCTGGTTATCGAACTCGTCGAACATGAGGAGAAAGGGCGCGCGCAGCACGCCGGGCATTGCTGCATACGCGAACGGGTCTGCGTTCACGTACGAGCGGGCAGCCGTGCTTCCGGTTTCGACAAGGGACTTCGCCTTCAGCAGGTAGAGAAGCTGGTCAGTCTCGATTCGCGGATAGAAGAACGCCGGGTCGATGCTGAAGAGGATCGCAAGCATGAGGGCGACGTAGGCGCCGCAACAAAGTGTGAGGGCACGCCACTCCCGCCGGGTGAAAGCGGCAGGTGATTCCAGGGTGGTATGGAACTGCCAGGACGGATAGAGATGCTTCAGGCGGCTGGCTCCAGTCGCTGGATGATCTTTGCGACTATCATCTCGATTGCCACCTGATTGTGACCGCCCCTCGGCACGATGATGTCCGCGTATCTCTTGCTCGGCTCGACGAACTGGAGGTGCATCGGCTGCACTGACGACAGGTACTGGTCCACTATTTCATCGAGTGGTCGCCCTCGCGATGCCATGTCGCGCTGGATGCGGCGGATGAGCCTGATGTCCGGGTCGGCGTCGACGAAGACCTTGACGTCGCAGAGGTTTCTTACGCGCTCGTCGACGAAGAGAAGAATTCCGTCGATGACGATTACGTCGGATGCCGGGACTTCCACGGTGTCGGGTGACCTGAGGTGGGTGACGAAGTCGTATACCGGCTTGTCGATTGTGTGGCGGCTGGCGAGTCTCGTCAGGTGGTCGGTGAGGAGGTCGTAGTCGAAGGCGTCGGGGTGGTCCCAGTTGAGCCGCCGCCGTTCGTCGAGCTCGAGGTTGGTAAAGTTGCGGTAGTAGGCGTCCATGTCGATGAACGCGACTGACAGGTCGGACAGGGCGTAGGCGACCTTTGCGGCGACGGTGGACTTTCCGCTTCCTGACCCGCCTGCTATTCCGATTATGAGGGGCTCCGGCACGGTGGGGAATCTACTGGGGGATTGAGGACTGCGGGTGGAGGTCCCTCAATGCGGCGTGTTCATCGAGTTTTGAACCCTGGGGGAACGGATTTCACGGATGGGGGGGATCTGGCGGATGAGGCTCGCGGGCAAGGGTGTGTGGGGGCGCGGTGGGATTGGTGACCGGGAAGGTGGATCCGAAAAAATCCGTCCGATCCGTTTCCGATCTGGGTTTGGTTCGAGGTCGAAAGGAAGGCTGGCCCGGCGCCAGGGTTGCGTTTCTGGATCTTTCACCGGTTTCCTGTGTATTCAGGGATTCCAGCGAATCCTGGTTTTCCTGCCTGTGGGGTTTTTCCTTTCAGAAAATAGGGTGACTCAGGGGGTTGAAGTTGGGGTCTGGAAAGGGTAGAATGAGATCCCGCCTTGAAAACCATGCAAAGAATTCGCTGGATTATTGGCGGGGGGGATTTGTCGAAGAAAGTTTGTGAAAACACTTGACGAATCGGTATGAAATGCGTAATATGCAAGGCTGCCTGAGAATGGCACGCAAACTTGTTTGAAAATCGAAGTTGAGATCAAGTGATGTGCGAGGCGAAGTCTGTGATCTCAGTCCATTCAGGGGCTGGGGGAGACTTTGAACCTGAAATATCACAAGTGATTCCGGACGCAGTAATGCCAGAGGCATTTGCGTCTGGTAAAGCCGCGTTCGGAGAGCAATCGAAATCTCTTAACTATTGGAGAGTTTGATCCTGGCTCAGGATGAACGC
>JBBQZF010000156.1:0-7067 GCA_038208015.1 Gemmatimonadales bacterium | reverse complement strand
GAGCGCAGGCGCACCATGGGCTGTCGCAATGGAGCTCGGGGTTCCGCACCACGCACTCTCCCCGGCGCAGCGCGATCTCACGATTGACTGGATGGACACGATCCTCGGTATGCGGCTCGGCAATGCTCCGTCGGATCCGCTTCGAGCGATCACCGAGTCGTCAGGGTGGGTCGGTGATCCCTTGAGCACCGAGATAGCGGCCTACAGCAGCTATACGGGAAATCCGCGCTCGGCGAGCTGGCTGCCATCCTGGGAAGCCGCAGAGCAATGGCGGGCATTCGTGAGGACCGGAATGCCATGACGGATAAGCCTTGTAACGCCGCGGGCTTTGCCTGCTGTTAGCACTTGGCCGCTTTAGCGCCTGGCTGTTAGCTGCTGAAAGGGTGAGCGACGCTGAACACCGCCCACGTAGCGCAGTATTTTAAACAGCTAACTGCTAAGCGCTAATGCTGCAAACAGCTAACAGCAGGCGAAGCCTGCGGCGTTACAATCCCGTAGCCCGACTATGCCCCTCTCCGTCCGGACTTCGAGGACGTGGCCTGCGGCTTGACCTTCGGCGCGGAAGGTGGTGCGGGCTTGGCTCCCTTCGCTGTCGGCGCACCCGGCACCTTCGACTGCGGCTTGTGGCTCGAGAAATCCGGAACTGCGGTACGATGCTTCTTAGGCACGGAATCCTCCCGTGATCATGTGTGTAAACAGATCTCCCCAAAGGAATACTACACCAGCGGGGTCACGGCCTCCGCCCCGACGACCGTCGTCCACTCGCGGACCCGCCATTCTTTTATGAGGCCGTTAAGAACGTATGGGTCCGTGCGCGCGAAATTCTCCGCGACTTCCGCGGATTCACCGCGGAAAAGCAGAACCGCGCCATCGACAGGGTTCGTCAGCGCGCCGCCGAGGACGAGCTCGCCGCGATCCTGCGCGGCACGCGCGAGCTGGAGATGAGCCGAGCGAAATTCCGCGCGGCGCTCGAGATAGTCGGGCGTGACGTCGTAGAAAAGAAGAAAGTGTTTCACGTTGCTAACGGACGTACCTGTTCGACGAATGGTTCAACCATTCGAGCTGGATGACTGTCTTCATCGCTTCGTCTTTTCCGCGAGCTCGGTAAACCAGTTTTCAACGTAGATGACTTCCGCTGCCCTCCCGCCCAGGTCGCGGATCATCACGAAGCGTCGTCCGTCAGGCGATACATCGTACTGCTGCCGGTTCCTCGCGCTGCGGTACGGCGCAACCGAAAACAACTCTTTCGGAAGACCGGGTGTAAATGAGGAACCCGAAGGCACATCCACAGCTACCAGATTGCCGCCGCTCTTGAAGAAAAGCTCCCGTCCGCTGCGGGACCACCTCGGCTCCGAGCCGCCGTTGCTCGACACCAGATGAATTGAAGCTATGTCCGGAAACGACGCTACATACACTTCCCTCCGCCCGGAGCTGTTACTCTCGAACGCGAGCCAGCGTGCGTCGGGAGACAGTGCGATCACGAGAGTGTTGTCAGTTCCGGTGAGCAGTGGAATCAGCGCAGAATCACCGTCCAGCCGCCGGGCTCGAATGTTCGTGTCGCCGCCGATCTCATCGGCGCGAATGATCAGCCATTTCTCATCCTTCGAGACCTCAGCCTCCCAGACCCCGAAATCATGGGCCAGGACCTGGCGCGTCGGTGCGCTGCCATCTACCGGTATACGGTGAACAATGGGGACATCCGGGTTGCCGCCATCTCCTCCGCTGCTGATGTAGGTGATCGACCGGCCGTCCGGGCTCCAGACCGGCCTCCAGTTCATCGTGCCGCTACTCGTAAGACGCTGCCTGGTTCCATTGCTGCGCCTGATCCACAGGTGAGTCGGTCCGTCACGCACGCTCACCGCGACGCTGCTTCCGTCCGGGGACACGGCCGGATAGTCGAACACTTCCTGCCATCCCGGAGCGAGTGGCTCGACCGTTCCGTCGCGAGACACCCAGACTAGCTCGGCGAGAGATGCGCCCGCCCTCATCATTGAATAAAGGGCTGTGCCCGAGGCCGACATCGTGAAACTGGCAGGCTCGACTCCGTCTATGATCGGAATGCCCCCTGGCTTTACCTCCAGGTCTCGCGCATCGAACCCGACAGCATACAGCCCGCCATCACGACTGGTGTACACGATGTGACCAGTCGGCGCGTACCAGGCGCTCGCGACTCCACGCAGAAGCATGCGCGCGCTGTCCGCGCCCATATCGTGAACATACAGGTCGGAGCTGATCGCGCAGTTCCCCCCGCAAGAGATGAACAGGACCGCGCGGCCACCCGGTAGTGCAGAGATCATGACCGGGGAAATGGGAGATTGTCGGTCAACCTTTCCGATCGACCGGCTGGCACCGCCTTCAGCCGGGACCTGTCGGAGCCCTTCGGTTCCAGCGTAAACGATGGTGCCATCGTCGAGCCACGCGCCCGCGTAGTTCGTGAAGTTGGTGCCCTCCGCAAGCGTAATCGAGCCGCCACCACCAGCGGGGACTTTTCGGAGCTTGCTATCTCCAGTGAGGTAGCCGACCCAGCTTCCGTCCGGGGAGAAAAACGGAGACGTTCCGCCCTCCGTGCCGGCCATCGGCACGGCCGTTGGCTCGTGGCGCAGCTTGATCATAAGCCGCGAGCCTGTGGCGCTCATGTCCGTGAAGACTATCCGCGATCCGTCCGGAGAGATTGCGGCCTGGTTGGCTACTCGCGCCGCTCCGGGGGAGAGCGCCGGGTCGATCGCCTGATCCCACAGGTGAACCCTCTGGCGACTGACCCCCGGAGCAGGCGCCGCGCGCAGCCACGCAATCAATGCGACGGCCAGCACTATTCCTGCGGCGGACATGGCAGCTATCACGAGGCGACCAGGCCATCTCCCGGTCGCTGCGACCGTGGGCACAGCTCGGCTTCGTGCCGTCGTATTCGTCTGCGTGGCTGCACCGGAGAGGGCGGCGCCAAAAGCGGTTGCCGATGCGAAGCGGTCGGCCGGCACTTTCTCGAGTGCGGTGAACACCGCATCTTCGACGTGCGACGGAACACTTTTCCTGCGCGCGACGATAGAGCCTGGGTCGGTTGTAATCACCTTGGCCACGATCGCCTGCGAGGTCGGCCCGGTGAACGGTGCCTCACCCGTGAGCATCTCGTATGTCACTGCGCCAAGCGAGTAGATGTCGCTCCGCGCATCTATATCGCGCTCGCCTGTCGCCTGCTCGGGACTCATGTACTGCGGCGTGCCGAGCGACAATCCGGTCTGCGTCATCCGCTCGCCGCCCGCCTGCTGCACCGCGAGCGCGATTCCGAAATCGGCGATGAGAGGGCGGCCATCATGCAGGAGAATGTTCTCCGGCTTGATGTCACGGTGAACGACACCACGCTTGTGCGCGTATTCGAGCGCGTCTGCGACGTCAGTCGCAATGCGGACAGCGTCGGGAATAGGAAGCTGCCGCTCCCGCTCCATTCGTGAGCGTAAAGTCTCGCCCTGTACGAACGGCATTACATAGTAAAGCAGTCCCTCAGCGCTTCCTGAATCGAACAGCGGGAGAATGTGCGGATGCTGGAGATTCGCGGTGAGCTCGATCTCCTTGAGGAATCTGTCCCCCCCGAGCACGGCGGAGAGCTCGGGGTGAAGAACTTTTATCGCGACCTTTCGGTGGTGCTTGACATCCTCCGCCAGGTATACCGTCGCCATTCCGCCCTGGCCCAATTCGTCGAGGACCGAATACTGACCGGCAAGCGCGCGCGACAATCGGTCGCGTACACTAAAACTGTCGCCGGTGCTGAGCCCGCTGCCGGAACCTGAACCAACGTCCATATACGCTCCGCGCAGGATGAGAAGACCGGGTCACAATGTCGCATCGGCAGTCTGGGGGCGCCAGCATCAGTCAGGGCAGGCGATCGCGAGTGTCGATGATCTCCCGTGCCTATGAGCGTCCATTCCGAGTGAACGGTCGGAGTGAACGCCGGGGGCTTTGCCTGCTATTGGCTGTTGGCAGCTCCAGCGCTTAGCTCTTAGCAGATGAAGAAGGATCAGCAACGACAGCTAACGGCTAAGCGCTAAAGCGGCTAACAGCCAACAGCGGGCGAAGCCCACGGCGTCACAAACAGGCTGGCTACCTCCTCACTGTCCCAAGATATCGGTCAAGCCACGCCATGGTCTCGCGGACAGATTCCGTGCGCGGGACGGTGTGCGCTTCAGGATACACTACCCAGCGCCTGTGTTGCTTCGGCGTTCCGAGGTATTCGAAGAACGGTTTCTGTGACGTCTCTACAGGAAAGTAGAAGTCGTGGCGACCGTTCAGCATGATGAGAGGAAGGCGAACGCGCGGCAGGAAGTTGATCGGGTCAACTTCGGCGCGTGCGTGTTCCATCTTGAGCCCGGCAACCACCAGCACCGCCGCCTTGAATCGCGACTCCATCGCGAGGATAGGCGGTGATACCCGCCCGCCAAAGCTATAACCGAAGTACGCAAGCCGGCTACTGTCGACGTCAGGACGGGTGACGAGGTAGTCCACAGTGCGCCGGGCATCCTTGACCATCATCACCATGAGATCGCGGTACGCGCTGGTCTCCTCCGGCGAATCATTCTCCAGACCGACGTTCCGCTCGAACATCCCCTTGAAGATCGGCCACACAACCATTCGACCACCCTTCACCACATAGTCGAGCAGCCTCTCGTTAATCGCCGAATCACTCGGCGTGTACAAATAGTTCGAGCCACCCATGACTACCGCTGTCTGATACGGCCCTTTCCCCTGTTTGGGGATAAAGAGCACGGCAGCCATGCGCTCGCCACCATAAGCGGCGTCGAAGCTCACTCGCTCGCGGATCCAGAACTCCGATGTCGAGTCGCGATACTCGAGCCGCACGTTCAGCGGAGTCTGATCGTATTCGTAGAAGCTTGTAAAGCCCTGATAAACCGCATCGGACACGGGCCGGTCAACCGTGTAATCGCGGTTCTCGCGCACGATGGCCGCGTTCATCTGCGGCGGACCGAGTCCGGCGGGCGTCGCTGCTCGCACGAGGCGGATGCCGTTTGTCAGAGATCGATCGAGTGGCTCCTGGGCATACGCATCGCTGAAGGCATATGATCCGTCAGTCCATCCGCCGCCAAGGATGAATCGCTTGTCGCCAGTTGCATTCAACGTCCACTCCCGAACGTTGCCCGCCATGTCGAATGCGCCTGACCCGCTCATCCCGCCGAATGTGCTGCCGCGCGTTGGACCACGCCCGCCGTAGTTGCTGCCCGGGATGATGAGTGCGCCCATCGCTCTCGTCGCGGCGCGATTCCAGTGATACATGCTGGGGAGCGACTTGCCCGTGAATTTTGCGTACGCGGCCGCCTCATACCAGCTCACTCCACCCACAGGAATCTGGTCCTGCCCTGTGGGAAAATCACCGCCCTCCCAACCCGCCGGCCCCGCCCGCCCAGTTCGATCCACAAGAATTTGCTGGGCCTCGGCGAACGAGAGTGTTCGTCCGCCCTGGATAATCGGAATCTCCCAGAATGACACGTTGGTATATCCCCCGGCGCGGACAAAACGGCCGTACTCCTCGTTCGTCACTTCGTGCCTGTCTATATGGAAGGCGGGCAGAACCACTGCGGGAACCCGGCTGAGGCCGGGCATCGACAGCTCCGTGCGGCCACCGTTTACATGAACCATCCGGCCATCGCTCGAGTCAAGACGCTGAAGAACAACTTGCGCGTTCTCGAGACGACCTGGACCACCGGCAACATGTACGGGATGATGGCCCGCCAACTCGAATCGGTATCGGCTGACTCCCAACGGTAGGCGAATGCTGTCCGCAGGTGTGACGATGATCTCGGTCCACCCCGCGGAGTCGTGATAAGCTGACCTGAACACGCTGGCGCCCGCGGGAACCGACGTGAAGCTCACCTTTCCGCTCACACGTTCCCATAATGATTCGAGCGTTGAATCATTACCAAGTATCTTCTCGGCGCGCGTTGCCAGCATGAACGCGCTATCGAAACGGTTCGCCTCGGCCAGGCGGCGGATCTCCGGGAGTGCGACGCGATGTGCCCACCGGTCATCGCGCAATTTTTCGTAAGCCTTGAAGGCGACAACGCCGGCGACTATCGAAGCAGCGGCAGCAACCACTGCGATACCTTGCCTGGTCTTTCGTGTGCGCTGCGTGCCCGCGGCCGCAGAAGAGCCAGGTGTCGAGAGCGATTCAAGCGTCTCGAGGGCTTCGAGTGCCGACGAATACCGGAGGGCGGGTTCCTTCTCGAGGCAGCGCATGACAAGCGCGGCGAGCGCCGCTGGTGTGTGCGGTGCTACGACTGCAATGGACTCGGGGGCGCGACTCAAATGCCCTGCGAGTATCTCACGAGCGCTTCCTGTAAAGGGAGTCTTGCTGGCGAGCATCTCGTACGCGACTACACCGACTGCGTAGAGATCGGCTGCGTAGCTGACATCGGGGTCGGCCGCAGCCTGCTCGGGCGCCATGTATGCGGGCGTGCCGATGGAAGTGCCGACCTGCGTGAGTGGTTCCGCACCGGCCGACCCTGGCTGCTGCGTTTGCGCCGCAGACACAGCTTTTGCGATGCCGAAATCGACAACGAGTGCATGGCGGCCTGACAGCATGATGTTGTCGGGCTTGATGTCACGATGAACGACACCCTGGGCGTGCGCGTACGATAGTGCATCGAATATGTCGCGCAGATATCGCACAACCTCGGAGACCGGAAGCGGCGTGCCCGCAAGGCGATCACGCAGACTCATCCCCTCGGCGAAAGGCATGACGTAATACAACACGTCGTCGGCAGATCCCGAGTCGATGAGCGTGAGGATGTGCGGATGCTGCAGGTTCGCAGCGATGCGAATCTCCCTCAGGAAGCGCTCGCCGCCGAGTGATGCCGCGAAATCGGGGCGGAGAACTTTGACGGCAACCATTCGCTCGTGCCGCTCGTCGCGCGCGAGGTAGACTGTCGCCATGCCGCCGTGGCCAAGCTCTCGCTGAATTTCGTAGCGGCCGGCCAGCGCGGCCTTCAGGTTTTCGATCAAGGGGGGCCCGCAAAGGTCGCGTTAAGCTTCTGCCCTGACAAATAAAGTGTTTTCCCGCTGGT
>JBBQZF010000155.1:0-7085 GCA_038208015.1 Gemmatimonadales bacterium | reverse complement strand
CGGCGCCTGATAGCCCAGCAGCCCCTGGATGTGGGCTGACCAGAACACCACCGGCCCGGTCAGAACAAGAGAAAGCCAGAACCGGTCCCGGAACATCGCGGGGGAGTGGCCCTCGTGCTTGTCGTGGTTCGCGTGGCCGGCATGGGCGGCATGGCTGGTGTCCGCTCCCTGCTTGCCGCGCCCGCTGGCAGGCTGGTCGTGGTCCGGATGCGGTCTGGTGTTCATGCTATCCTCGGAATTACGAGTCGAAGGGGGCGCGAATCACACGGTCTCATGGTGCCATCGCTTCCAGCGCGCATTGTAGATCCCCGTAAACACCACCCCCGAAGTTAAGCAAATTGAGTCTCGCTCTGGGATTGCCGCGAAGGGCATGGTGCGGTAAGCTGCCGCGTGCGCGTGAAGGCCCGATACTTCGCACACCCGGCTGAACTTATCCCACCGAGCGATCATGAGTGGTGCGATCCTGGTCACCGGAGCGACGGGCAACGTCGGCCGCGAGGTGGTCGCCGAACTGCTTCGTGCCGGCCTGAGCGTACGCGCCGCGGTGCCTGGCCGTGGGGTGGAGGTGGCGCGGGAGCGGTGGGGCGGGGCCGTCGAGGTGGTGCGCTTCGAATTCGAGGCGCCGGATACCTTCGCTACGGCGTTTGAGGGCGTGAACGGGGTGTTCCTGATGCGCCCACCGCACATCGCCGAGGTGAAGCGGATCATGGGTCCGGCCATCCGCCACGCCACCGGCGACGGCCGCCCTCATGTGGTGGTGCTCTCGGTGCTGGGAGCGGGCAACAATCCGCTGGTGCCGCACCACGCGATGGAGAAGTTGGTCAAACGAAGCGGACTACCATATACGATGCTTCGACCGAGCTTCTTCATGCAGAACCTCTCGACCCAGTATCTGGAGGATATCGGTACCAGGGGCGAGATCCATGTGCCGGCCGGCCGAGGCAGGATTAGCTTCATCGACGTGCGTGACATCGCGGCCGTCGCGGCACGCGTGATGGGGCGGGCGGAGCACTTCGGCAGGGCGTACACGCTGACCGGCGGCACGGCGGAGGACTTCATCCGAGTGCTGCGCGGCATCTATTTCACGGTCCGGATCGGGCTCGCCGCGCGGGTGACGCCAGACGTGGAGCAGTTGCTTGGCCGGCCGCCGATCTCCCTCGATAAATTCGTTCGTGACCATGCGGTGGTGTGGCAGAAAGCGGCGGACCCGCCGCCGGCGACGACGGATTTTCCCTTGACCCCTCAAACAGCAGAGACGACCATGTCACCAACGGATCTGGAACACGACCGCTCCCTGGCGCCCGTGCGGGGGAGCCGAACGCTCTGGCAGACGGGCCTGGTGGCGGGGGTGCTGGCCGCAGTTGCCAACGCCGCGGTCTTCGCGCTCGCGGTGGCGCGCGGGGTCTTCCCGTCGCTCACCTTCCAGCCGGATGTCGGCGCGCAGATGTCCGTCGAGCCGGTGCTTCTGGTGTCGCTTGTGGGCGTGCTGGCCGGTGTGGGCGCATTTGCTCTGCTCCGGCGTCGGCTCGCCAGGCCGGTTCCGGTCTTCGTGCGGGTCGCGGGCGCCGTGCTGCTGCTCTCGTTCGCCGCACCGTTCGCGATTCCCGGCACGGCACTCATGCAGGCGCTCGTGCTGAACGTGATGCACGTGGTGGTGGCCAGCTTCGTCGTCTGGACGGTGCTGCGCACAAAGGCGGCGTGGTGATGCTGATGGAAGGCGAAGGGCTCGGTTATTGAACCAATCCAGAATGACGCGTCTTAGGAAGCGCGTGCGAGCCACTCCTCGCGTGAAAGCTATGAGATGCCTGCTTCGGCCAGCAGTTCACTGTGCGATGTTGTAGGCAATTGACGTGATCTCGAAACGGCCGTAGGTCCATTCACCAGAGGGCTCTATCCAGTTCGCATCGCCGCGGGTCCCTATCCGGATTCCGTCAACCTGGCGATATCCGGAGATCGGTGTTGACCACGTCGCGGCGCCGCCCTCCCGGGCGTGCGCCCGGTCGGTGGACACGAAGCCGACGAGATCTCCGGCGTCGTCGAATGTCAGTACGGCTGACACTGTGAAGCCCGCGTTGCGGAAGGTCGCTCGCAACGATCTTTCCCCGAGTGTCTCGAAGGTAAAAGGTAGGTCGAGGACAGCCGCTGGCGCCATGACGAGCACATCATTCATCAGCGTGACCGTTTCGTCGTTTGTGATGCCGGTACCGTGCTGATCCACCACGGAAAGCAGCCCGGCAATCCGCACCTGGAACGTGGCGGCGCCATCCACGTAGCGGTGGAAAATGTCGAACGGCAGGCCCATCCGGCTCGCGTTCATGTAGAACAATCGCGCAGGATGATCAAAGAACTCATATTGCGTGGCCCTCGCTCGCATCCACCGTGATGTCGCGCTGCTGCGCATCTGCGCCCTGAAGGTTACACGCAGGCTGCGCACGCGCGCGCGCCCGACAACGTTCATCCGCGTGAGGTACACCTGCATAAGGGGCGGAAGTGGCGTGAGATCGGCTGCAGTCACCAGCGGGGCCTCTGTCGTTGCTCCGGCGATCAGCGCGTTGCGATCATGTTCGAAGCGTGAACGGAAACTTGACGGGCGCGCAGCGAGGGCCGCGACGAGCAGCGCTATTGCAATTATCACGTTGGCGAAGGTGCCGAACTTCGCGTCGCCCCAGGCCGACACGATCAACGCCTGCGACAGTAGCACGCCGGGCAGTGCCGGATACCACCACCACGAGGCCCTCAGGACAAGTCCTGTGGCGGCGGCGATCATCAATACCGCCGCGGCGAGCCACACGAGACCGGCCGCGGGAGAGATCGGCGCCCGAAGCTGGCTCACGTTCGCCCACCCGTAGGCCTTTGCCGGGCCCAGCAGGTGAATGAGACCGTGCAGCAGGATTAACGCCGCGAGTGCGATACGCATGACTGACCGAAAGTCCCCAGCAAAATCAGGAGCCGCCGTGCGGCTCCCGGCGCCTTTCAGCCGTGCAGTCTCAACGCCCGGATTCTCGTGCCCCAGAATGGTCCACCGAAGACCGCGCTGAAAACACAGAAATCGAACGCGCCTGCAGAAAGCGGGACAAGTCCCACGATTGCGAGAACGGTTCCGGCGGTTCCACCCGTCGCCCACCCGAAAACAATAAGCGTCAGCCCTGCGACTATCCTGAGTGCGCGTCCAGGCGTGGAGGCCATGAACTGGCCGAATGAAGAAGTTGCGAATCCCATACTATCTCCCAGTCGGATGTGAAATCGACCCTTCGTGGGAATTTCGTGAGGGCCGCGGCCGGAAACCGTCAGGGAACGGATGAAGGTGAGTGAGGGTTTTTCTACTGCGCCCTTCACTCTATAGAAGAGCCACTCACTCGAAAACAAGGGGAGGTGCCATGAGGATCCTTGAACTGCAAAAGCAGGGCGAATCGCTCCTCTTCCCGACTAAGGTGACCGCCCCGGATGGCATCCTGAAGGGTGGCCTGAGGTTATCTCCCGGAGCGATGGGCCCCGAGTTGCACGCGCACCTGCTCCAGGAAGAGACCTTCACCGTCATCCAGGGGCAGCTCATCGTCACCATCGATGGGCGTGAACATGTACTGGAGGAAGGCCAGAGCGCCACGGTACACAGGGGCGGGGCACACACGTTCCGCAACGGTCATGCGGACCGGCCAATGGAGGCTGAAGTGCGCGTGGAACCAGCGCTGCACTTTGAATGGATGCTGCACGAAATGGCTGCCTCGGCCATCCGCAACGGGGGCGATTGGAAGAGCCTTCCATTATTGGAGGCGGGCTACGTCCTGCATGAATTGCGCGATGAGTACCGGCTCGCGGCCATACCGGCATTCGTCGCGCGGCCCCTCTTCGCACTGCTTCATCGCCTTGCACGATCCACCGGAGCGGCCAGCAAGATCGCCGACCGGCGGGCCTACTATAGCCGGGGCAGTTAAGCGGACGTAGCGAGCCTGCGGCTGAGCTGCCGACGCCTTCGGACTTTCATGGTTGGAGTTCGGACTGTCGGCCGCATCCCGTCCTGGGGGTTGCAGACCCTGCACCCGGCACGCAACGAGGCTTCGGGCTTCAAGTTTTTCGCCGGCTACCGGCCACAATCAAGGCAATTCCAGCAATCACGGCAACGCCCGCAGTGACCGGAGTAATCGGGAACGTCTCGCGCTGCGTCACGCTTGCGCTGAGCGGACCCATCTGGACAGTGTCGCGACGGCTGCCGTAGGTGATCCCGCCGAAAGCCAAACCGATCACGCCGCCGACAATCAAAACGATTCCAATGATTCGCAGCATATGTCAGCTCCTGTTAAATCGTTGCTACCGCAGTGAGCAACGTTAAGCTGCTTGTCAGTTTCAGCAAGCGTCAGGCGCAGGCGAGCCGGGTCAATGCGCGCGAATCTGCATTGGCATTTGAGACTGCAAGCTATGAAGGATTGTTGACTTCCCTGCACCGCACCTCCAGAATCACCATTCATGCTCATCCTCCGAGTGGTGATGTGGTGCCTGCTCCTGCTGTCTGTCCCGACGCGCCAGACGCCGGCGCAACAGCAGGCGCCCCCGGCACGAGTCGAAGTGCACGAAGCGTCCATCCGCGAGCTGCAGGCGGCGATGACCGCCGGCCACCTTACCGCCGTCGCGCTAGTCGAGGCCTACCTCGCCCGTATCACCGCTTACGATCGCGGTGGCCCGCGCATCAACGCTCTGATCCGCCTCAACCCCCGTGCGCGTGAGCAGGCGGCGGCACTCGACCGTGAGCGCCGCGAAGGACGCGTGCGCGGCATCTGGCACGGCATCCCGGTCATCCTCAAGGACAATTTCGAGACTGCCGATCTTCCGGTGACCGGTGGGTCCGCGGCGCTTGCGACGCTCCTCCCGACGCGAGACGGATTTCTCGTGAAGCGACTTCGCGACGCCGGTGCAATCATCCTCGGCATCGCCAACATGCAGGAGCTGGCGTTCGGATTCGAGAACGCCAGTGGGCTCGGCGGTCAGACGCTCAACCCATACGACCTGCGCCGCTGTCCGGGCGGCTCGAGCGGCGGCACCGGCGCCGCCGTCGCCGCATCCTTCGCCACGATCGGCTGGGGCACTGACACGTGCGGCTCCATCCGCGTGCCAGCGGCCTTCAACAACCTTGTTGGACTTCGTCCGACGCAGGGATTCGTGAGCCGTGACGGCATCCTGCCGCTCACCCTGAATGGCGACATCGCCGGTCCGATGGCGCGCACGATGACCGATCTCGCGATCGGCCTCGACATCAGCGTTGGCGCGGACAGCGCGGACACCACGACGAGCGTCCTGCGTGACCGACCGCCGCCCCGCTTCGTTGACTCGCTGAGCGCCATTCCGCTCCGCGGTGCGCGCATAGGCGTCTTCCTGCCGTACTTCCGCGACGCGCACCCCGACGTCGCTAGCACGGTACGCGCGGCGATCCGGGCGATGCAGGAGCAAGGCGCCGTGGTGGTAGAGGTGAACGCCCCACTGGACACCTTCGCAGTGAACACGAGCCTCGTGTTCGCCGAGATGCGTGTCGCGATGGATGCGTGGCTCGGGCGGCTGCCGGACGCGCCGGTCCGTACGCTCGCGGAGCTCGTCGCGACAGGTTTGCACCACGCGAGCGCGGACGGGCGCATCCGTCCTGCGGCGGCCATCACGCCTGACGATGCTGTCGCGCGCAGCCGCAGCGTGAATGCGCGTCGTGTCGCCCTGCGCGCCGCAATTCTCGGCGTGATCGACTCGCTGCAGCTCGACGCGCTGGTGTATCCGACCACGCGTCAGCTCCCCGCTCTCCTCGGCGAGACACCCACGTCGATCTCGTGCGCACTCGCCGCGCACAGCGGATTCCCGGCGCTTGCGATGCCCGCCGGATTCACCGCAGCCGGAGTCCCGGTCGGCCTGGAGCTCCTGGGGAAACCCTTCTCGGACGCCCGGTTGGTGTCGCTTGGCTTCGCGTTCGAGCAGTCGGGCTCCCGCCGCATGCCGCCGCCGACCACGCCGCCACTCGCGAGGGCGATGCCGGTGGAGGAGGTGGCGGCGCGTGTTACCGTAGGAAATGCCACCGCACGCGCGCTGTTGACCTTGGACCACGGCCGGAGCGCGGTGGTTTGGGACGTTACGGTGACCGGGGTGCCGGCCGACCAGGTGCTCGGCGTCTACCTCCAGAGCGTGGATTCAGTCATGAATCGCATGGTGCTGCACCGGCTCGTCGCGCCCGGCTCGCTGCGGGGAGTGGGGCGCGGCCTGTTGCGGGCGGGGGAACGCGAGGCGCTTCGTGAGGGCAGGTTGTCAGTTCGTCTGCTGACGCGGGGGAGGCCAGACGGTGCCGCATCGGTCGTTGATCTACAATAGAACTGCGCGGTTCCAAATCCAACGCGGCGATTAGTCGGGCGCGAACTGCGTCCACACGCCCGGGTCCTCCTGGCCAATACGCCAGACGGAGATGCCGCGCAGGCCGTAACGTTTCTGCAATTCGAGCTTTGGCGCGAGGGCGGTGGCATCCTCGATCCAGGCGTACTCGAACACACCGTGCTGCTCCCACCGCGCCTCGGACGCGCCCTGCACTGCATCCCATCGCGCGGTGGCGCCCGCCTTCTGCAGGAGATCGCTGACAGCGCGGAAGCCCAGGCCGCGTCCCCAGCTGTATCCTTTGCGTTCCGCACTCCATTCGGTTCGCCAATGCATCGAATAGAATGCGATGCCGAGCGAAAGCTGGTGCGGCGCCACCCCCTGCGCGAGGGCCGTGCGAATCACACGCTCAATGTATGGCAGACCTCCAACCGGACCAGGCGGGGTGCGCGGCGTATGCTGCAGGTACGTCATGACAGTGATGAAGTCGCCTGCATCGGCGAGCGCCTTCAGGTCATACGCACCGACGAGGTAGTCCCAAAGCCAGGTGTGGTACTCAGATGCGTTCTGCAGATCGCCGGGATCCGGATATACGGCGATCGAGATCTTCATGCCGTTCGCGTGCAGCGCGTCGGCGGCCTCCCGATAGAAGCGCGATAAAGAATCACGGTCGCTGACGTGTATCTGCTCGAAGTCGAACTGCCACCCCCAAAAGCCATGCTGTTTTCCGAAGGACACCATCGACGCGATCA